>JAFLDG010000183.1 GCA_017302495.1 Burkholderiales bacterium | reverse complement strand
CGCGCTGCGCGTCGAAGCGGGCCTCGGCCTCGCGCCGCATCTGCTTGCGCACCTCGGCCGCGGCGAAGCGCCGGCGTTCGTCCGGCGTGAACGGACGCAGCGCCGGCACGGCGGCCGGCCGGCGCTCGTCGTCGACCGCGACCATCGTGAAGAAGCAGCTGTTCACGTGCCGCCTGGCCTGGGTGCGGATGTCCTCGGCCACGACCTTGATGCCGACCTCCATCGAGGTGGTGCCGGTGTGGTTGACCGACGCGAGGAAGCTGACCAGTTCGCCGACGTGGATCGGCGAGCGGAACATCACCTGGTCGACGCTGCGCGTGACGACGTAGCGGCCGGCGTAGCGGCTCGCGCAGGCGTAGGCCACCTGGTCGAGCAGCTTCAGGATCGTGCCGCCGTGCACGTTGCCGGCGAAGTTGGCGGTGTCCGGCGTCATCAGCACGGTCATCGTCAGCTGGTGGGCGGGGAGGTCCATGGCGGGGGCGCAACTGCTCGCGGCACGCTCAGCGCGCCGCGCAGTTGAACATCCACTGCACGCCGAAGCGGTCGCGCAGGCTGCCGAAGTACGCGCCCCAGAACATGTCCTGCAGCGGCATCTCGACCGTGCCGCCTGCGGCCAGCGCGGCGAAGAGGCGCTCGGTCTGCTCGCGCGTGTCGGTCTCCAGGTTGAGGTGCACGTTGTTGCCGGCGACGAGCTCGAAGCCCATCGAAGCGGTGGCGTCGGTGCCCATCAGCACGTGGCCGCCGAGGATCGGCAGCTCGACGTGCATCACCAGCTGCTGGTCGGCATCCGACAGCGGCGGCTGCCCGGGCGCGGCGGGCGCTTCGCCCATGCGGTGGACCGGACCATTGAAGGCGGTGCCGAAGACCGAGCGGTAGAACTCGAAGGCCTGCTCGGTGGTGCCGGGGAAGTTCAGGTAGGTGCTGACGCGGGCCATGCTTCGTCCTCCTTTCGGGTCGGGCCGGCATCGTAGCGCCGCACGTGACCCTGTCGGCTAGCGCGTTCGCAGGCGAACGCAACACGGCGTCGGCGGCCGGTCTCCAGGTCGCGGCGCATCGTCCGTCGTGGCGATTGGCAAGGCATGCGCGGCCGGCGACACTGCGACCATGTTTCCAGCAACGACCCTGCGCGTGGTGGTCATCGATGACCATGCCCTGTTCCGTGAGGGCCTGGCTCTGCTGCTGACCCGGACCCGGCCCGGTGTGGTCATCAACCCTTTCCCGGGCTGCGAGACGGCCCTGGAATGGCTGGAGCGCAACGGCGCCGCCGATCTGGCGCTGGTGGACCTGCTGCTGCCCGGCATGCCCGGCATGCAGGGCCTGGCGCTGCTGCGCGAGCGCTGGCCGCAGATGCCCGTGGTCGCGCTGTCGTCGGACGATTCACCTGCCACGATCAGAGCCGCGCTGGACCGGGGCGCCATGGCCTTCATACCCAAGAGCGCGAGTGCGGCCGAGCTGATGGACGCCTTGGCGGTGGTGTTGTTTCGGGGCGTCTACGTCCCGCAGCAGGCGGCGCTGGCCGACGGCTCCGGCCCGCACGCCCTGCCGCCTAGGACACCGGCGCACGACGCGCCGGGGGTCGCACCCCAGGCGTTGGGCATGACGCCCCGGCAGGCCGACGTGCTGCGCCTGATACTCCAGGGCAAGTCCGCGAAGCTGATCTGTCGCGAACTGGGCCTGTCCGAAGGTACGGTCAAGACCCACACGAGCGCGGTGTTGCGTGTACTGAACGTGACCACCCGGACTCAAGCAGTAATTGCCGCCGGTCGGCTCGGACTGCGCTTCGATCTCTGACCTCGACCGCGCGTATCCGATTCAGCTCGGCAGTTGCGCGACCAGTGCAGCCGCCAGCTGCGCCGGCGTCGCGGGCTTGTTCAGCACTTGAACACCGGCTCGTCGCGCAGCGTCCAGCACGTCGGCGGTGGTTTCCGCCGTGAGCAGCAATGCGGGGCAGTTCGGTCCCGCGCCTGCGGCGCGCAGCCGGGCGATGGACTGAAGTCCGTCAGGTCCATGCCCCAGCCGGAAATCGCACAGCAGTAGGTCGGGCGGGCGCAGGTGCTCGGGCAGCGCCGCGAGCAAGCCGTCGAGCGAGCCGGCCTGGACCACGTGGCAGCCCCATCGATTCAGCAGCGACGCCAGCGCCTCGCGGGCCGTTGGATCGTCCTCCAGCAGGGCCACGAAGGCACCTTCGAGACGCTGCCGTTGGGCGCCTGACAGCGCAGCCGCGCCCGGATCGTGGCGTGCTGAACGGGCCGCAGTCGGCGACAGCGGCAATCCGAGCTGGACGCGGGTGCCCCGGCCGGGCACGGAGTCCAGCGTCAACGGATGGCCGAGCAGCCGCGCCGAGCGCTGCACGATCGACAGCCCGAGTCCGAAGCCGCTGCCTCGGCCCGCTGTCCGCTGGACGGCGCTGCCGCGGTAGAACTCATCGAAGACCTGTGGCTGCTCGGCCTCGGGAATCCCCACGCCGGTGTCGATCACCTGCACCCAGGCCATACCGCCGCGCCGCCGAACGCCCACGAGCACGCTTCCGCTGGGGGTGTAACGGATGGCGTTGCCGACCAGGTTGCGCAGCATGCTGTCCAGCAGCGTGCGGTCGGTGCGTGCGACCGCCTTGGTCGGCACCAGGCGCAGGCGCAGCCCCGCCGTCTGTGCCTGCGGCAATTCGCTCGCCACGACGGCCGCCAGCAGCGGCTGCAGGGCGACCTCTTCGACTTTGGGACGAACCTGCCCGCCATCCAGGCGCGAGATGTCCAGCAGGCCCGTGAGCAGGCCGGACATTCCATCCACCGCGGCTTGTACCTTGTCCACCAGGGCCTTCACCTCCGGGTAGCGGATCCGTTCGCGCAGCAGGCCCACCATCAGGGCGATCGCATGCAGGGGCTGGCGCAGATCGTGGCTGGCGGCGGCGATGAAGCGGCCCTTGGCCTCGTTGGCGGCCGCCAGGTCGCGCGTGCGGTCGGCCACGCGCCGCTCGAGCGTCAGGGTCAGGTCCTCGGCCACGTGCATCGCGTGCAGCACCCGGTTCAGCATCACGATGCTGAACACCGCCATCAACACCGGCATGGTGTAGGGCAGCGAGAACACGCCCAGGCCGGCAAACACCCCCAAGGCCATCAGCACGTCGTGCACGCCCGAAATCACCAGCATCGTGTAGGTGGCCGCCATCAGGCTCTCCGGCCAGCCCCGGCAGCGCACCGCGTGGGCGATGAACAGGACGGCGGTGAACAGGTTAAGCAGCGGCAGCAGCGGGTAGGTCAGCCGGCGCATCGGGGCCAGCCAGCGCGGCTCGACCACCACGGCGAGCGCCGCGGCGACGGTCAGCACCAGGGCGATGCGCACCAGCGCCTGCCGCAGTCGGGGCCAGGGGACCGGTTTGCCGCGCTCGGCCGTGTAGTGCGCCGCGAACAACATCGACAGCGTGGCGGTCCAGATCACCGTGACGTACTGGATGCCGTCCCAGGGCGCCGCGGGAACGATGACCTCGGCGTAATAGCCGTAGTTGCGCCAGGAGCCTGCGAGATACAGGGCACCGAACAGACCGAGTGCCACCTCCTGCCGGCGCTGCAGCCAGACCAGGACCAGCAGCGCGGCGAGAGCCATCGCCAACAGGTTCGCGTTCTGCGGGATGTCCACCAGCCAGCGCCGCCACTGCACATGCCGCGCCTCGAGTTCGCGCAGGGTTCCGACCTCCATCGCCGACAGCATCGCGCGGGTGCTGGGCCCGTGGGCCACGCGGACTTCGAGTTCGTTGCGCCCGGCCACGACGAGTTCCGGCGGTACCGGTACCAGCAGAGGCATCGCGCGGTAGACATGCTGCGCGGGCCTGCCCGCACCGATGTCTGCGAGCAAGGCGCCGTTCAGGACCAGCAGCGCGCGCTCGCTGGCGAACTCGAAGCGCAACGCGAGCATCTCGCCCCGGGGGCGCGCCTCGAAGCTCAAGCGGTAGCGCCCGGCCGGCAGTGGCGCACCACGTTGCGCGCTCCACCGGTGCGGCAAGGCGACCTGCGCCTCGGAGCCGACGGCGGACTCCGGCGCAGACTGCAACTGGCGCAGCGCCATGAACCAGGCCTGGCTGACCTTGGTCACTTCGGCGTGAGCCGGCAGCGCGATCGCCAGCAGCAGGCCGATCAGCATCCGATAAACCGCCGAACGCCACGGTCCGGCGCAGCGAAGACCCCTTTCCGGCCTGCGATCCTGGGTTGCGTCTGCGGTCGTCACTTGCAGGAATTGTCGTTTTCGTCGGCCTGGCGGTTGGGGCGGTCGCAGGTCGGATCATCCGCTCCGAGGGGCCGCTTCGACCCCCTCGGCCCGGGGATAGGGGCTCATCCTTTCGGCTGATGGCGCCGTGACGGACAGTCGCAATACTGGGATCCGATCGTTCGGCCCGATGCCGACGGGCAACGGTTCGGAAATGCCTGCCCTGTTCCACGAGGAGACCATCGATGAAGATCCTTGCCCACACCCTGGTCCTGCTGCTGGGTGGCCTGGCCGCCGCCGCCGGCAGTGCCCAGACCAATCTGGTGACCAATGGCGACTTCGAAACCCATTCGATCAGCACGCTCGGCAACGGTACCTACCATTGCTTCCGCAACGCTGCGTTCCACGGCTGGACGCAGACGACCGGGGATGCCTCGTTCGGAAGCTGCTTCCACCGCGGCGGCCGTGACGGCTTCCCTGCGGCGTACAGCGGAGACGCTTTCATGTACGTGAACGACAGCGGCGACATCAACGAGTCGATCGGGCAGTCGCTCGACCTGGTCGGCGGCACGCGCTATCGGCTGGATTTTGCGGTGGGCGGCTACGCAGGCCTCGTCGCGCCGCTGGAAGTGAACCTCGGCAACTTCAAGACGACGATCCCATGGCGCAATGCCGACGAGGGTTGGGTGACCCACAGCTTCGTCTACGCGCCGACGAGCACCGGCACGGCGTGGCTGTCGTTCACGTCGCGCGAGTTCGAGTCGGCGATCACGCTCGACGCGGTCTCGGTGGTCGCGATACCGGAGCCCGGCACCTATGCGCTCATGGCGCTGGGCCTGGGCTGCGTGGGCTTGGTCGCGCGTCGCGGCAAGCAACAGGGCTGAGCGCGGGAACGTGCTGCCGGTCCCGCCGCCGGCCGCGTCTCCGGCCTTTCGCGCCGAAGGCCCGAATGGACACCCGGGCGGGCGCCCGCGGCGCGCGACCCATTGCCGCGTCGGGTTCGTGGAAAAAGGCAGCCGCTTAGTGTATAAACACGTCTAAACATCGACCACGAAGGGTGCCGTGGAAGAAACCGTTCTCGACATCAAGCAGTGGGGCAACAGCCTCGGCGTGCGCCTGCCGGCGGCGGTGGCTCGGGCCGCCCGGTTGACGGTCGACCAGCGGGTGCGGCTCACGGTCGAAGACGGCCGGGTGATCATCGAAGCCGACCGCGACCGGCCGCCGACGCTGGCCGAGCGGCTTGCGCGCTTCGACCCGGCCCTCCACGCCGGCGAGGCGATGGCCTCTGCGCCGGTCGGCCGCGAGCGGTGGTGACGCGCCGTGCCGCCGCCCCGCCGACGGAACCGGCTCGCGGCGCGCGCAGCACCTGGATCCCGGAGCGCCAGCACCTGATCTGGATCGACTGCAACCCGCAGGCGGGCAGCGAGATGCGCGATTTCCACCCACTGCTGGTGTTGTCGCCGGCGGCCTTCAACGCACGCACGGGGTTGGTGATCGGCCTGCCGATGACGACCGCGCCGTACAACGTGGGCAATCCGTTCGCCGTCGCCGCCGGCCCGGTCCGCACGCGGGGCCGCGACAAGCCGAGCTTCGTGTTGTGCCACCAGCCGAAGTCCTTCGACTGGCGCGCCCGGGGTGCGAAGCCCCACCCGCTGGGACGGGTCGGCGACGAGGTCTTCGCCGAGGCGTGTGCGGTGCTGAACCAGATCGTCGAGATCGGCTGAACGCCCCTGCCGGAGCGCTTGCGGCCGCGTCCGCGCGCGCCGGTCTTCGCCTGCACCGGGAGTCCCCGCGTGCGGTGGAGCCGGTCGGCGGGACGGCGCAGTCGGGCGTCACGCCCGGTCGCCCGGCGCCGCGTCGGCTATGCTCGCCGCGCCTTCCAGCCACCGCCCGAGCCGAGCCCCATGACCCAACGCGCCGCGATCGCCGCGTCGATGGCCTACGACACCATCATGGTGTTCGAAGGCCAGTTCACCGACCACATCCTTCCCGACCAGATCCACAAGATCAACCTGTCGTTCCTGTCGCCGCGCATGCGGCGCGAGTACGGCGGCTGCGCCGGCAACATCGCCTACAACTACAAGCTGGTCGGCGGCGAGCCGGTGCCGATCGGCATGGTCGGCGACGACTTCGGCCCGTACTTCGAGCACTACCGGCGCTGGGGCATCGACGCGAGCTGCCTGGTCACCGCGCCCGACAGCTACACCGCGCAGTGCTTCATCGTCACCGACCTGCACAACAACCAGCTCGCCGGCTTCCACCCGGGCGCGATGAGCCTGTCGGCGCGGATCCCGGTGGCGCAGGCCGGCCGCGTCGCCTGCGGGCTCGTCGGGCCCGATGCGAAGGACGCGATGCAGGTGCATGCGCGGCAGATGGCTGAAGGCGGCATTCCGTTCGTGCTCGACCCCGGGCAGAACATCCTGCTCTTCAGCGGCCCCGAGCTGCTGGAGCTGATCGAACTGGCGCCGGTGCTGGTGTGCAACGACTACGAGGCCGAACTCGTCGCCGACAAGACCGGCATTCCGATCGCGCAGCTCGCGAAGCGGGTCGACACGCTGATCGTCACCCGCGGCGCGGAAGGCTCGGTCGTGCACCACGGCGGCGAGGCGCAGCCGATCGCGCCGGTGCCGGCGACCGAAGTGAAGGACCCCACCGGCTGCGGCGACGCCTACCGCGCCGGCCTGCTGCTGGCGCTGGCCAAGGGCGTGCCGTTGCCGCAGGGCGCGATGCTCGGCAGCGTGCTCGGCTCGATCAAGATCGCGGTGCAGGGCTGTCAGAACCACCAGCCGACGCTGGCCGGGATCCGCGCGAGCTACGAGGCGCACTTCGGCGCCTGGCCGTTCTAGCGCCCTGGGACGAGCCGCGCCCCGCCCGCGCCCCGTGGGGCTCCGGTGACCGGGCGAAGCCACGCTGGCGAGAGGCTGGCGTCGCCGCGGCCCTAAACTGGCGCGCCGCCGTTGCCGTCGGAGGCCGCGATGCTCCAGCTCCGTCCGTCCTGCGAATGCTGCGATGCCGGCTTGCCGCCGGCATCGGCCGACGCACGCATCTGTTCGTTCGAGTGCACCTTCTGCGAACGCTGCGCGACCACCCGGCTCGGCGGCCGCTGCCCGAACTGCGGCGGCGAGCTGGTGCGCCGGCCGATCCGCCCGCCGGGCAAGCTGCTGAAGCACCCGGCGTCGACGGAACGCGTCTTCAAGCCGCAGGGCTGCGCCGGGCGCGCCTGACCGATGCCCGCGCCGGCGATGGCCACGACGATGGGGAGAACCGCTGCATGAAGCCGGTCATGAACCTGGACGAGGTGGTGTTCGACGACATCGAGGACAACGGGCGCTACACCTCGCGCCGCGGCACGATCGGCGCGCACATCGGCGCCCGCCACCTCGGCTACAACCTGACCGTGCTGCCGCCGGGCAAGGTGCAGTGCCCTTTCCACAACCATCACGGCGAGGAGGAGATGTTCCTCGTCCTCGAAGGCGAAGGCGAACTGCGCTTCGGCGACCGGCGCTATCCGATCCGGCCGCACGACGTGATCGCCTGCCCGCCCGGCGGGCCCGAGGTCGCGCACCAGATCGTCAACACCGGCACGGTGACGATGAAGTACCTGGCGCTGTCGACCCGGGTCGAGGTCGACGCCTGCGAGTACCCGGACTCGGGCAAGGTGCTGGTCGTCAGCGGCAACGCGCCGGGCACCGGCCTGCGCGGGATGTTCCGCGCCGAGGACACGGTCGACTACTATGACCGCGAGCCGTCCTGATCGCCCCCAGGGCCGGGCTGCGCCCAGCCCGCCCCCGGTGGGGGTCGAGCAAAGCGGCAGCGCCACGTTTGCTCGAGACGCGGCCGTTGCCGCCGCGGCCGACGGCTCGACGCGGTTGCGCCCGGTCCACGGGCGGCGCGCGCCGGCGCGTGCCGCGCGATGACGCCGATCCTGTTCGACACCGACCCCGGCATCGACGACGCGATGGCGCTGCTGATGCTGGCGCGCGACCCGCTCGCGCGGCTGGTGGGCATCGGCACGGTCTTCGGCAACGCGTCGGTGGCGACGACGAGCGCGAACGCGCTCGCGCTGGCCGAGCGCTTCGGCATCGACGTGCCGGTGGCCGCCGGCGCGGCGCGGCCGCTGC
>JAFLDG010000182.1 GCA_017302495.1 Burkholderiales bacterium | reverse complement strand
AGCCGCGGCGCCGCGCCGAAGTCCAGCGGCGTCGCCGCCGTCAGCCAGCGGCCGGCGCCCGGATGCTCGGTCAGGCGGAACATCGGGTTCGCCTCGGACGCGCGCGGGTCCTCGGCCAGCATCTGCGCGAAGCTGCGGTACGGCCCCCAGAGCAGCGCGCGGTCGGTGAACGCGGCGCGCACCCGGCTCAATGTGCGCTGGGCGAACCAGGGCTTCAGCGCGGCGCTGATGAGCCCGCGCGCGTCGTAGCGCGCGACCTGCGAGTCGAGGGCCAGCCCCAACGCGGCCGCGGCCTGCGGCAGCGCGTCCTGCAGCCCGGTCGCGCGCAGCAGCGCGTTCCACTGCCGGTCGGTGATCGCGACCGCCATCACCCAGCGGCCGTCGGCGCACTCGAAGCTGTCGCCGTACGCGCCGTAGAGCAGGTTGCCCTCGGCGCGGCGCTCGGTGCCGTTGACCTGCACGTCGGCGATGTAGCCGAGGTCGCCGGCGGTGGCCATCGCCACGTCGGACAGCGCGAGCCTGACCTGCTGGCCCCGGCCGGTCAGCCGCCAGTGGCGCTCGGCGGCGAGCACCGCGAGCGCGAGCAGCTTGCCGGCGGCCACGTCCCAGGCCGGCAGGACATGGTTCACCGGCGCCCGGCCGTCGCCGGTGACCAGCGGGAAACCGGCCGCGCAGTTGACCGTGTAGTCGAGCGCGTTGCCGCCGTCGGGCGAGCCGGACAGCTGCACCATGATCAGGTCGGGCCGCAGCCGCGACAGCGCTTCGTACGACAGCTCGCCGTCGACGCCGAGGTTGGTCAGGAACAGCGGCGGCTCGCCGGCCAGGATCAGCCGCTGCAGCAGCGTGCGCCCTGCGGCGCTGCGCACGTCGATCTCGACCGAACGCTTGCCGCGGTTCAGCCCCGCCCAGTACAGGCTCGCGCCGGCGGCGTTCAGCGGCGCGCGGGTGTGGTCGATGTTGCCGCCGATCGGGTCGACGCGCACCACGTCGGCGCCGAGTTGCGCCAGCGTCAGCCCCGCGCTCGGTGCGGCGACGAAGGCCGAGAACTCGACGATCCGCAGACCGGCCAGCAACGGTGCATCCATCGGCGACGATTGTGCGCGAGCACGCCGGCCGCGCCCCGGCGGCGCCTCACCCGGCCGCGGTCTTGACCCAGATCATGGACTGCGCCGCGCGTCGCGGCAGGATACGCGTCCGAACCGGTATAGCGGTACCGCGATGCAGGAATTGCCGGCGCGGGGCCGCGGATCGAGAGGCACCGACGAGGGGACCGAATGGGGATCGACGCTTTTCGCTGGCTGATGACCGCGCCGAAGGCGCCGCTGGAGCGCGCGGCCTTCGTCGCCGAACCCGGCGCCGGCGAGGTGACCGTGGCGGTCGCCGGCTGCGGTGTCTGCCACACCGACCTCGGCTACTACTACGACGGCGTGCGCACCAACGCGCCGCTGCCGCTGGCGCTGGGCCACGAGATCAGCGGCCGGGTCGTCGCCGCCGGCGCCGGCGCCGAGGGCTGGCTCGGCCGGGCGGTGATCGTGCCGGCGGTGCTGCCTTGCGGCGAATGCGACCTGTGCCGCCGCGGCCTGGCGCCGATCTGCCGCGCGCAGAAGATGCCAGGCAACGACGTCCAGGGCGGCTTCGGATCGCACATCGTCGTGCCGGCGCGCGGCCTGTGCGAGGTCGACCTCGGCCGCCTCGGCGTCGCCGGGCTGACGCTGGCGCAGGTGTCGATCGTCGCCGACGCGCTGACCACGCCGTACCAGGCCGTGCGCCGCGCCGAGGTGCAGCCCGGCGACCTGGCGGTAGTGATCGGCGCCGGCGGCGTCGGCGGCTACTGCGTGCAGGTGGCGCGGGCCTTCGGTGCGATGGTGGTCGCGGTCGATGTCGACGACGCCAAGCTGCAGGCGATCGCCGCGCACGGCGCGGCGCTGACGCTGAACGCCCGGCAGCACGACGCGAAGGCGCTGAAGGGCGCGATCGGCGCCTTCGCCAAGGCGAACGGCCTGCGCGCCACCGAGTGGCGGATCTTCGAGTGCTCGGGCACGGCCGCCGGCCAGCTCACCGCCTTCGGCCTGCTGGTGCACGGCGCGACGCTGGCGGTGGTCGGCTTCACGATGGACAAGGTCGAGCTGCGGCTGTCGAACCTGATGGCCTTCGACGCCCGCGCGATCGGCAACTGGGGCTGCCCGCCCGAGTTCTACCCGGCCGCGCTCGACCTGGTGCTCGACGGCAAGGTCGCGATCGCGCCCTTCGTCGAGTTGCACCCGCTGGCCGACATCAACCACGTCTTCCACGCCGTGCACGCGCGCGAGATCCGCCGGCGTGCGGTGCTGGTGCCGGCCTGACTTGACTCACCCCCCGCCCAAGGACCGTTCATGCGCGACTTCAAGAACCACGACCTGATCGACGACATCGCCAAGCCCGGCGTGCGCTACGAGAAGCGCCCCGCGCGCACGCCCGACGGCCAGGTCGTCGAAGGCCTGTACAACGCCTGGATCTGGCTCGACAACCCGAGCCAGTTCAACTCGTACACGACCGACATGGTCAAGGGCGTGATCCTGGCCATGCGCGCCGCGTCGAACGCGCGCGACGTGAACTGCGTGGTCTTCACCGGCGTCGGCGACAAGGCCTTCTGCACCGGCGGCAACACCAAGGAGTACGCCGAGTACTACGCCGGCCACCCGCAGGAGTACCGGCAGTACATGCGGCTGTTCAACGACATGGTGTCGGCCATCCTCGCCTGCGACAAGCCGGTGATCTGCCGCGTCAACGGCATGCGCATCGGCGGCGGGCAGGAGATCGGCATGGCCTGCGACTTCTCGGTCTCGTCCGACCTCGCGCGTTACGGCCAGGCGGGGCCGAAGCACGGCTCGGCGCCGATCGGCGGCGCGACCGACTTCCTGCCGGTGGTCGTCGGCGCCGAGCGTGCGATGGCGGCCTGCGTGCTGTGCGAGCCGTTCTCGGCCCACAAGGCCTACCAGATGGGCATCCTGACCGAGGTCGTGCCGGCGCTGAAGGTCGACGGCCAGTTCGTCGCCAACCCGACGGTGGAGACGCAGCGTTTCGTCGACGAGTTCGGTCGCTTCGTCTACGGCGAGCCGAAGACCGGCGCCGCCCTCGACGAAGGCAAGGCGCTGATGAAGCGCGGCACGGTCGACCTTTCGCTGCTCGATGCGAAGGTCGAGGAGCTGTGCGCGAAGATCCTGCTGACCTTCCCCGACTGCACGACGAAGACGCTCGAGGAACTGCGCAAGCCCAAGCTCGAGGCCTGGAACCGCAACAAGGAGGACGCCCGCGCCTGGCTCGCGCTGAACATGATGACCGAGGCGCGTGCCGGCTTCACCGCCTTCAACGAAGGCACGAAGGACGACCGCGAGGTCGACTTCGTCAAGCTGCGGCAGAAGCTGGCGCAGGGCGAGAGCTGGGTCGGGCCGCTGCACGACTCGATCCAGCCCAAGGCCAGGAAGCACGGCTGACATGAGCTCGCCGCTGAAGGACTGGATCGAACTCGACGGCGCGCTGCTGCGGCTGCGGCTGGCGCGGCCGAAGGCCAACATCGTCGACGCGGCGATGATCGCCGCGCTCGACGGCGCGCTGCTCGCGCACCGCGCGAACGGCGCGCTGCGCGGCGTGCTGCTCGACGCCGAGGGGCCGAACTTCAGCTTCGGCGCCAGCGTCGAGGAGCACCTGCCGGCGCAGTGCGCGCAGATGCTCGCGTCGCTGCACGCGCTGGTCGTCAACATGGTCGAGTTCCCGGCGCCGATCCTGGTCGCGGTGCGCGGCCAATGCCTCGGCGGCGGGCTCGAGGTGGCGCTCGCCGGCGGGCCGATCTTCGCGGCGCCGGACGCGCAGTTCGGCCAGCCGGAGATGAAGCTCGGCGTGTTCGCGCCGGCGGCGTCGGTGCTGCTGCCGTACCGCGTGAACCAGCCTTTTGCCGAGGACCTGCTGTTCTCCGGCCGATCGATCGGCGCCGACGAGGCGCGCACGGCCGGGCTCGTGCACACCGTGTTCGACGATCCCGAGACCGCGGCGCTGGCGTACTTCAGCCAGCACCTGGCGGGCAAGAGCGCGGCGGCGCTGGCCTGCGCGCTGGCCGCGGCGCGCGGCGCGATGCAACGCGACGTGCGGCAGCGGCTGGCCGAGGTCGAGCGGCTGTACCTCGACCGGCTGATGGCCACGCGCGACGCGAACGAGGGCCTCACCGCCTTCCTCGCCAAGCGCAAGCCGCAGTGGGAACATCGGTAGCCGCGCCGCCCGTGCGTCCGGCTTGCGGCGGCCGGCGCCGGTGCCCCGCGCCGGGCGCCGCGGGCGGCCGGGCGTCCGGCACATCGGCGTGAAGCTGCCGCCACAACCGGAAGAACCCATGGCCTGTTATGCGATCGACGGTTTCGTGCCGGTGGTGCACCCTACCGCCTATGTGCACCCGGCCGCGGTGCTGATCGGCGACGTGATCGTCGGCGCCGGCTGCTACGTCGGCCCCTGTGCCAGCCTGCGCGGCGACTTCGGCCGCATCGAGTTGCGCGCGGGCGCCAACGTGCAGGACGGCTGCGTGCTGCACAGCTTCCCGAATCGCGAGCTGGTGGTCGAGGAGAGCGGTCACATCGGCCACGGTGCGGTGCTGCATGGCTGTACGGTCAGGCGGGACGCACTGGTGGGCATGAACGCGGTGGTGATGGACGACGCCGAGGTCGGCGAGCAGGCCTTCGTCGGCGCCAACGCGTTGGTGCCGGCCGGGCTGAAGATCCCGCCGCGGACGCTGGCCGTGGGCAGCCCGGCGAAGGTGCTGCGCGCGTTGAGCGAAGACGAGGTGCGGCGCAAGGGCGAGGGCACCGCCACCTATCAGGAACTGGCGCGGCGCAGTCTGGCGTCGCTGCAGCAGGTCGCCCCGCTGCCGGCGCCCGAGGCAGGGCGGACGCGGATGGTGCTGCCGGCGTTGAGGCGCCTGACCGACAAGGGCTGAGCCCGACCGGCTCCTGAGGCGCGTCGGTCCGGAGGTCGGCGCCCGGCCCTTGCCTGCCGCTCGTCGTTCCTTCGCAAACCGACGTTGACGGGCTTCAACGTGGCGCACGGGGCCGCCGACGGGGTGGCCAACTCCGTTCAGCCAAATTCTCATTCACTCCGTTGGCCACCCCGCCGTCGGCCCGTTCGGCGGTGCGCCCACGCCGCTCCCGTTCGTACGGGCGTAGCGTCTTGTCGTTGCTGCCGGAGCGCGCAGCCGGTGCCGGCAAAGGCGAGGAGGGGGCGGCCGACGGAGTGAATGAGAATTTTGGCTGAACGGAGTCGGCTGCCCCCTCCTCGCCTTTGCCTCTCGGTCGCAACAGCGGCGAAACGGGAACAGCAGACCTTCCGAACAGCCGCAAAGGGCCGGGAGCGGGCCTGGCTGCCGAAGATGATCAGCGGTTGACCGCGCCCGCCCGCGCCACCAGGCACAGCGGGCTCGCCTGCACGCCGGCCGGCCGTCGCCCGCGCGACATCGGGCAAGCCCCGCCTTGCGACCCGCCGGGCGCGCGGGTCCAATCGGTCGACCGAAACGTCTGCCGCGCCCATGCCGCCATCCGGATCGCCGCCGAAACACTTCTCGATGATCCGCGGGTTCCACCTCGCGGACTTCTTCACCCTCGGCAACGCGGCCTGCGGCGTGCTCGCGGTGCTGCTGGCGATGCGCTTCGTCGCCAGCGGCGAACTCGGCCACTTCCAGCTCGCCGCGGCGATGATCCCGCTCGCCTTCGTCTTCGACGTGCTCGACGGCCGCATCGCACGCTGGCGGCACCAGCATTCGGCGCTCGGCCGCGAACTCGATTCGCTCGCCGACGTGATCTCGTTCGGCGTCGCGCCGGCCGCGCTCGGCTATGCCGCCGGGCTGCACGGCGGCTGGGACCTGGTCGTGCTGTGTTATTTCGTCTGCTGCGGCGTCAGCCGGCTCGCGCGCTACAACGTCACCGCGGAGGCGCTGGCCGAGGGCGGCGACAAGGTGAAGTACTTCGAGGGCACGCCGATCCCGACCAGCGTCGTGCTCGTCGGCCTGCTCGCCTGGGCCGCCTCGGCCGGCGCGATCGGCGAGCGGCTGTGGGGCGGCGCCTGGACCTTCGGCCCGGCGGTGCTGCACGGCTTCGCGCTGTTGTTCGCGCTGTCGGGCACGCTGATGGTCAGCAAGACGCTGCGCATCCCGAAGTTCTGACAACCAGGAGCCGACGCATGCAGGGCCTGATCATGGACCTGCCGCTGATGATCTCGGCGGCGATCCGCCACGCGGCGGCCTGGCACGGCTCGACCGAGATCGTCGCGCGCACGATCGAGGGCGAGCTGTTCCGCTACGACTACGCGCAGGCGCATGCCCGCACCCGGCAGCTGGCGAACGCGCTCGGGCGCCTCGGCATCAAGCCCGGCGACCGGGTCGGCAGCCTGGCCTGGAACACGCACCGCCACTTCGAGATGTTCTACGGCGTCTCGGGCACCGGTGCGGTGCTGCACACGGTCAACCCGCGGCTGTTCGCCGACCAGCTCGTCTACATCGTCAACCATGCCGAGGACCGGCTGCTGTTCGTCGACGCCGCGACGCTGCCGGTGGCGGAGAGCATCGCACCGCTGCTCACGACGATCGAGCACTTCGTGTTGATGGGCGACCGCGCGTGCATGCCGGCGCGCAGCACGCTGCCGAACCTGCTGTGCTACGAGGAGCTGCTCGCCGCCGAGAAGCCCGACTACGACTGGCCCGACTTCGACGAGCGCGCGGCCTCGACCCTGTGCTACACCTCGGGCACCACCGGCAACCCGAAGGGCGTGCTGTACTCGCACCGCTCGGCGCTGCTGGTGGCGATGCAGTTCGCGCCGCTGGCGGCGATGGGCGGGCGCAACGGCGAGGCGCTGACGCTGATGCCGATGGCGCCGATGTTCCACGGCAACGCCTGGCAGTTCCCGTACCTGGCGCCGATGCTCGGCGCACGTCTCGTGCTGCCCGGGCGCAACTACGAGCCGGACAAACTCTACGAGCTGCTCGAAGGCGAGCGCGTCACGCTGACCTGCGGCGTGCCGACCTTCTGGCTGATCCTCACCGAATGGTTGCAGCGCACCGGCAAGCGCTTCAGCGCGCTGCGCACGACGCTGTCGAGCGGCTCGGCGCCGCCGCGCTCGCTGGTCGAGATGCTCGAGCGCGACTACGGGGTCGAGCTGCTGCAGGCCTGGGGCATGACCGAAGCGCTCGGCGGCAGCGCGGCAACGTTGGCGCCCGGCGCCGCCGATCTGCCGTTCGAGCAGCGCATCGACCGGCGCATGAGGTCGGGCCGGGCGCTGTTCGGCAACCGCTACCGGATCGTCGACGACGAGGGGCGCGAGCTGCCGCACGACGGCGTCGCCTTCGGCCACCTGCGGGTGAAGTCACCGTGGGTGTCGAACGGCTACTTCAAGGGCGAAGGCGGCAGCGCAGTCGACGAGCAGGGGTGGCTGAAGACCGGCGACCTGGCGACGATCGACGCCGACGGCCACCTCCTGCTCACCGACCGTTCGAAGGACGTGATCAAGTCCGGCGGCGAGTGGATCAGCAGCATCGAGCTGGAGAACGTGGCCTGCGGCCACCCGGCCGTGCTGCAGGCCGCGGCGCTCGGCGTGCCGCATCCGAAGTGGCAGGAGCGGCCGCTGCTCGTCGTCACGCTGCGCGCGGGCTGCACGCTGGCCGGGCCGGAGCTGATCGAGTTCATGCGCGGCAAGGTCGCGAACTGGTGGCTGCCCGACGCGGTCGAGGTCATCGACCAGATGCCGCTCACCGGCACCGGCAAGCTGTGGAAGATGAAGCTGCGCGAGCGCTTCCGGGACTACCGGCTCGCCGGTTGAGGCCGAGGCCGGCGGCACGATCGAAAGGCACGCGGCGATGCTCACCACCTACCCCGGCAGCTGCCACTGTGGCGCCGTCCGCTTCGAGGCCGACCTCGACCTGACGCAGCCGAGCTACCGCTGCAACTGCTCGATCTGCCGGCGCACGCGCTTCTGGCCGGCGGTCGCGCGGCCGGAGCAGTTCCGCCTGCTGCAGGGCGAGGCCGAGCTGACGCAGTACCGGTTCGCCACCCGGCGCAACGAACACTGGTTCTGCCGCCGCTGCGGCGTGCGCTGCTTCGGCATCGGCAACGACACGCCGATCGGCAAGATGGTCGGCGTCAACCTCGGCTGCCTCGAGGGCGTGGACGAGGCGACGCTGGCGCAGGTGCCGATCGTCTACGTCGACGGGCTGAACGACCGCTGGCAGAGCGCGCCGGCGTTCTGCGCGCACCTCTGAGCGCCCCCAGGGCCGGGCTGCGCCCAGCCCGCCCCCGTGGGGTCAAGCGAAGCGGCAGAGCCCCTTTTGCTCGAGCCGGCGTGCGGCTGCTTTGCGGGGCCCGTGCCGTGGCGGTGGCCGCGGCGACCCGCGGTCGGCGGCGCCGAAC
>JAFLDG010000181.1 GCA_017302495.1 Burkholderiales bacterium | reverse complement strand
CACCGGGCTCAGCGCGACGAGCAGGCTGCGCGGGCGCACGGCCACCGCCCAGGCCGCGGCCGAACCGGCGCGGATCGGCGGGGCGTCGGTGTCGGTGGTGCGGGGCGGCATCGCGGGATCCGCGGGCCGGGCGGGCCGCGTCAGAGCAGCCCGTGCTCGGCGGCGAGCGCCATCAGCCGCTGCACCTCGCGGTCGTGCACGCCGCGCTCGCGCAGCGCACGGGCGGTGTCCGCCAGGTACTGCAGCGTGCTGCCGTAGCGGCCGCTCGCGTGGCGCAGGATGTGCAGCATCTGCTCGTCGGCGATGCCGCCCATGTAGGCCTCGCTGCGCCGGCTCAGCGTGAAGGCCAGCGCGTGCACCGTGCCCTGGGGCGTGATCGCCGGCAGCCAGCGCGGGTCGTAGACGCCGGTGGGCATCTCGCGCGCCCACAGCCGCTCGAGGTCGGCATCGGCGCTGTCGCGCCGCAGCCGGAAGACCACGCCGCGGCAGGCGCCGCCCGGCAGCAGCGCGAACACCAGCCCCGGCTGCTGCGGCGTGCCGCGGTTGACGCGCGAGCGCATGCGCAGCGCGCGGTGCCAGCCGCGCACCAGCGCCGGCCGGTGCTCGACGGCATCGAACTCCTGGCGCCAGATCAGCGACGCGTAGCCGAAGACCCACAGCTCGCCGCGGCCGCGCCACTGCGCGCGCGTGCGGCGCAGCATCTCTTCCGGGTGGCGGCCGGGCAAGGGCGGGGGCAGCGGATCGGTCACCGGTGGCGGCGTGGCGGCGCCGGCCGGGCGCCGAGGGCGGCAAAGGCTAACATGCGTGCCCACGCGCCGCCGGCGCGCCGAAACGACCGACCCGAGACCGGCCGCGCACGGCCACCCAGGAGGAACCCCCGATGAATGCTTGGAAACGCCTTGCCGCAGCGGCGGTGCTCGCTGCCGGCGCCGCCGCCTACGCCCAGACCACGCCGATCGCCGCCGGTGCCGGTGCCGTCCGCATCAACGCCACCGTCGAGGCGATCGACCAGGCTTCGCGCATGGTGACGCTGCGGGGCGAGAACGGCGAGACCACCACCTTCAAGGCCGGCCCGGAGATCAAGAACCTGGCCCAGGTGAAGAAGGGCGACATCGTCACGATCGAGTACGCGCGCGCGCTCGCGCTCGAGCTGAAGCAGGGCGGCAGCGGCATCGCGAGCCGGACCGAGTCGCCGGCGGTGGGCACGGCCAAGCCCGGCCAGATGCCGGCGATGACCGCGACCGACAAGGTCGTGATCACGGCCAACGTGACCGCCGTCGACCCGAAGGCGAACACCGTCACGCTGCGCGGCCCGGAACGCACGGTCACGATCGCGGTGAAGGACCCGGCGATGATGGCCGCGGTCAAGGTCGGCGACCAGGTCCAGGCGACCTTCACCGAGGCGCTGCTGATGTCGGTTGCGCACCCGACGAAGAAGTGAGCCGGGGCGCGGCAGCGCCCGGTTCGATCCACGAAGGCCCGGCACGACCGGGCCTTCGCGCGCTTGCGTTCCGTGGCCGGGCACAGGAGTGCGCTCTCGGCTCGTAGCCGTCCTTCGTCGTTGTGACGAAAGCAGCTACTGCGGCGCTTCAACGCGGCGCACGGAGCCGCCGACGGGGTGGCCAACTCCGTTCAGCGGAACTCTCATTCACTCCGTTGGCCACCCCGCCGTCGGCCCGTTCGGCGGTGCGCCCACGCCGCTCCCGTTCGTACGGGCGAAGCGTCTTGTCGGTGGTGCCGGAGCGCGCAGCCGGTGCCGGCAAAGGCGAGGAGGGGGCGGCCGACGGAGTGAAAGCGCGCAGCGCTTCGGCGAAGGCTCATATCGCGCAGCGATGTGATGCCGGAGCCAATGAGAATTTGGCTGAACGGAGTCGGCCACCCCCTCGTCGGCTTTGCCTCTCGGTCGCAACAAGAACGCAACGAGACGAGCAGACCTCCCGAACATCCGCTCCGGGCCGGGAGCAGACCGCCAGATCGATTCGCTCGAACGGGAGGTGCCGCGAGCGGTCGTCGGCGCGCGGGCCTTCAGCCGCCGCTGCGCACCAGTGCCGCCGCGGCGCGTGCCTCGTCGCTGCCGAGCGACTCCAGGCCCGCCACGACGCCGGCGCGGTCGGCCGGCGTGCGGTTCTGGCTCATCTTCCACTTCGCCTGCACCGCGTCGACCGTGACCTCGATGCCGACGATCGCGCGCAGCATCTGCGCGATGTAGTCGTCGGGCGCGGCGCCGACGCGCCAGCGGTGTGCACGGCTCGCCTCCTGCGTGTCGGTCAGGCGCTCGACCAGCGCGCGCAGCCAGGGCGCGTCGTCCACCGCACGCAGCGTGCCGCGCAGCTGCACGACGGCGTAGTTCCAGGTCGGCACGACCTTGGCGGTGGCCGCCTTCGACGGATACCACGACGGCGTGACGTAGGCCTGCGGGCCGCGGAAGACGGCGATCACCGGCCGCCCGTCGGCCTCGCGCCAGACCGGGTTCGCGCGCGCGACGTGGCCGCGCAGCGTGCCATGCGCACCGTCGGCCGGGCTGCGATCCCACAGCAGCGGCAGGTGCTCGGCTTCGAGGCCGCCACCGCCGGCCCAGGCCAGCATCGCCAGCGGATGCGCGGCCACGAGCCCCGCAGCCGCGCCGGCGTCCGGCGGCGCGAAGTGGGCCGGCAGGTACAAGGTCACGGCCGGCGTTCGATCAGTTCGATCTTGTAGCCGTCGGGGTCGGTGATGAACGCGATCACCGTCGTGCCGCCCTTCACGGGGCCGGCCTCGCGCGTGATCGCGCCGCCCAGCGCCGCGGCCTTTGCCCGCACCGCCTCGCAGGTGGCGGCGACGTCGGGCACGCCGATCGCGAGGTGGCCGAAGGCGGTGCCGAGCTCGTACCTGTCGACGCCGTAGTTGTAGGTCAGCTCGATCTCGGCATGGCCGGGGTTCGTGCCGTAGCCGACGAAGGCGAGGTCGTACTGCTGCTCGGGCCGCTTCGTCGTGCGCAGCAGCTGCATGCCGAGCACCTGGGTGTAGAAGTCGATCGAGCGCTGCAGGTTGCCGACACGCAGCATGGTGTGCAACAGGTTCATCGGGGCATCCTCCGCGGGCGATGGCGACGGGCGATTGTGGCGGCTGTCGGCCGGCGCCGCCGGCCGCCGCGCCGGCCGCCGTCGCTGAACGGCGTGGGAAGATCCCGCCGCCTTGAAGAGAAGGGGACGCCGATGCTGATCAACTGCGCGGCCTACGAGGACGGACGCAAGCTCTCCGACATTCCGGTCGAGGACATCGACCAGTGGCTGCAGCGGCCCGGCTGCTTCGTCTGGGTCGCCCTGCGCGACGCCACTGACGAGGAGCTGCGGCAGATGCAGCACGAGTTCGAACTGCACGAGTTGGCGGTCGAGGATGCGCGCCACGGCCACCAGCGGCCGAAGATCGAGGAGTACGGCTCGACCTTGTTCGTCGTGATGAAGCTGCCCGAGCTGAAAGGGGCCGAGCTCGAATTCGGCGAGGTCATGACCTTCGTCGGCGCGAACTTCGTGCTGTCGGTGCGCAACCGCAGCCCGCACGGCTTCCTCGGCGTGCGCGAGCGCTGCGAGCGCGAACCCGAGCATCTGCGCCAGGGCGCGGGCTTCGTGCTGTACGCGCTGATGGACGCGGTGGTCGACCGCTACTTCCCGGTGCTCGACGCGCTCGAGACCGAACTCGAGGCGATCGAGGATGCGATCTTCGACCGCGGCGCGGCGCGCTCGAACATCGAGCGGCTCTATGCGCTGAAGCGGCGCGCGACCGAGATGCGGCACGCGGTCGCGCCGCTGGTCGAGGTCGCGGGCAAGCTGCACGGCGGCCGCGTGCCGGAGGTGTGCGCGAATACGCAGGAGTACTTCCGCGACGTGCACGACCACCTGACGCGCATCAACGCCGGGATCGAGGCGATGCGCGAGACGATCGGCACCGCGATCCAGGTCAACCTGTCGATGGTGACGATCGAGGAGTCGGAGACGACCAAGCGGCTCGCCGCCTGGGCGGCGATCTTCGCCGTGTCGACCGCGCTCGCCGGCATCTGGGGCATGAACTTCGAGGTCATGCCCGAGCTGCAGTGGGAGTGGGGTTATCCGGTGGCGCTCGGCCTGATCGCCGCGGCCGCCGGGCTGCTGTACCGGCGCTTCCGGCGCGCGGGGTGGCTGTAGGCGGCAGATGCCCACCGCCCCGACCCGGACGCGCCGCCGGCCCGCGTGCAGCAAGAGGAAGCGCGCGCGACGCGGCTGGCGCTGAGGGATGTGCCGTACCGCGGCCGCGTGTTTCACGATTTCGACATCGACGGCGCGCTCGCGTGGGCGGCGCAGATGTCCGCGCCGCGAGCGCTGCCGGACGCACTGGCGGACAGCGAACGCGCCGAGCTCGCATCACCCGAAGCGCTGGGGACGTCGAAGAATGGCGCGACGTCGGCGTCTACATCTGGTCGAGGATGAACGTCAAGCGCCTGGAGAGCCTGAACGACATCGTGGGCGGCATCACCGGCACCCACGTCTGGGAGACGGTGCCCGACCGGCTAATCGCCGAAGCCGACAAGCTTGTCGTCATCGACGCGTCAGTTGCGCTGTGCCGGTACCGCGGATCGCGCGTGCGGCGGTATCGCGGCGCCGGTCGGTTCGATGGCATGAAATGCGCAACTCAGTGTGTACTGGATGAGTTCGAGCGACTGCACCTTGCGTGCGAGGAGCAGTGCCGCGGGCTCGAACCCCATGGCCACGAGGACACCGCGCACGTCGGCACCCTTGGCCTCCTCGTCGCGACCCAGGCCTTCCACGAAGCGCGCCACGTCGTCTCGCGTCGCGCGCCGCGTGAGCAGTTCGACAGCGACGAGCGCACCGGTGGCGTCTTGCCCGTGCATCACAGTTCGGCCCTGCACTGGCTCGCGCAGCGTGTCGTCTTCAATGAAGGTCAAGTTGCCACGCTGCTGGTCGATGTGACGGCTCAACTGGACTGCGAGTTCGTCGAGAGACAAGGTGATGCTCATCGAGACCTGTGTCTCTTCGTGCGGTGCAACCCCCTTGGCGCTGGCGGGTGGCGGACCGGCTGGCGCCGCATGTTGGTCCGTTCGGAACTTCCGATACAGGGTCACGGCCGATCGCAGCGTAGCAAGGCCGTGGTAGACATTGCCGTCGATCCTGATCCTCGAGTTTCCTCTCAGACCTTCGCTCTGCGGCGAGTAGGCCAACTCGCCCAGAACCTGCGCGAAGCGGTCGCGCTGGTAGTGAGTGTCCAGGTCGCCGTATGCGTCTTCGACGCGCTTCAGGGTCGAGACTCGGGAGCTGATCGTTCCGGGGTTCGAAGTCCGGTCGCGCATCCACGCTTCAAACCGTTCAGTGTCCATCTCGCCGCTGGGCGCACGCCCGCCAAGAAGCGCCCGCCAACCATCAACAAAATAAAAGTATGCGCCTACCCTCAGCCCCTGACAATGATTGTTACAGAAAATCGATAGGCGGCTTGCAAAACTAAACTACATCATGATAAAGTTGCCGCTCCAGCATTTCGGAGCCTGTCTCCATGAACGCACAACTGTCTGTCAACTCCAGGGTCATCGTGACACCGATGCGCGCGGGTCTCGTGGCGGGCCAGGACAACATCGTCGACGTCCTGGTTCGCATTCAGGCTCCCGATCAACCCCCCGACAGCGCTCGACAGCATCCGCCAATGGCCCTGGCGCTGGTGCTCGACCGCTCGGGCTCAATGCGCGGCCGCCCGCTGAGCGAGGCGAAGCGCTGCGCGCAGTACGTTCTGCAGACCTCGCGCCCAGTGGATGCCGTAGCAGTGATCCAGTTCGACGGAGAAGTCGATCGGTTGTGTTCAGCCCTACCCCTAGGTGACGGCCATGCGCAGGCGCTAGTGCTGCAAGATCTCGAGGCGGGCGGATCGACCAACCTGCATGGCGGCTGGCACGAAGGCGCCGAGGCGCTGTCCGAGGTAGGGTGTTCAGGACTCAAACGCGTGATCCTGCTTTCGGATGGGGGCGCCAATGTGGGCATCACCGACGCCGGCATGATCACTGCCCAATGTGCCGGGTGGGCGGCCCGAGGCATCACCACCAGCACCTTCGGCTTGGGCAACCATTTCAACGAGGACCTGATGGTCGAGATCGCGCGCGCCGGCGGCGGCAACAGCTATTACGGCGACAAGGCCGAGGACCTGATGGAGCCCTTCCAACGTGAACTGGAGTTGCTGGGCAACTTGGCGATCCTGCAACTGCATCTCACTGCCGAACCCTCAGTTGGAGTGCACGTCGAAATGCTCAACGCGCTGAGCTTCCTGGACGGTGGCTGGCGATTGATCGATCTACCCTGGGGCGCGGAGGCATGGGCCATGCTGCAACTGCACGTTTCGGCGACGGCCCTAGCCGGAACCCAACCGATGCCGCTGTTGCGCGTGGCCGTTCGCGGGCGCAGTTTGGAAGGTGAAGCTGTCGAACTGGGGCCTGCAGGACTGGCGCTGCCCGTTCTTCCGCAGGCCAGGTGGCAGGCTTTGCCCGCCGACGAACTGGTCAAACGCCGCCTGGACGAGGTGTTCGCCGCGCAAGCGCTCGCAGACATGCGCTCCGCGGCCTCCCAGGGAGACTGGGTGCACGTCGAGAGTCTGCTCGCGGCAGCGGCCGAGCAGTTCTCGGGCAATCCGTGGGTCGCGGCGGTACTGAAATCGATGCGCCGCCTCGCCGCTCGGCGCGAGCAGGAACGGTTCAGCAAGGAAGCCGCGTACGCGACGCGGACCATGCGCGCTCGCCCCGCAGCCAAATTCGAGGAGGGTGACTACGCTCTAACTGCCGAGGAGGCGTCGCCGCTGCCGGCGTACCTGCGCCGAAAGGTGACGCAGGGCAAGGGCAAGAAGTCGGAGCTCTGATGAAGCCCGTCCTCTACGCGGCGTCGGACGGATGTCCGGCCTTCGCACATCTGATCGGGGTGGTCGGGACCATCGAGTGCGGAGCCTGCTTCCCGACTCATTTGGGCAAACTGCCGCACGAACAGCGAGACGTAGTCGCGCGCTTCCAGAAGTTGCTCTTGCATCAACTCCGGTCGGAACTGAGGTGTTTCGACTGGACTCTGGAGTACCGTCCCAGTTCGAGGCGCCGCGATTCGATCGACATCTTTGGCCGCGGCAGTGAGTCCGTGATCGCCATTGAGCTGGACAAACCTCGCGCAGACCAAGTCGCCAAGAAGTTCGTGGCGCGCATGGCGGCCTTGCCTGCCGACGTGCCCGTCTGGTTCGCCTCGGTCTGCTATCCCGGGACCGAGCGCATGAACAAGAACGAGTGCATCAAGTACTTTGACTACTGCAACGCGTTGAGCCAGAGACTTGGCGGGCACTATGCCGGGTTCATCATTCAGTAAGGAGAGATAGTTCATGATTCACCACAAGAACGTCTACCTCGATTTCCTTTCCCGTCAGGGGGTGGGTTCCAAGGACGTTGTGGCGTCATCGCCTGCGTCGTACGTGTCCTATCTGAACAGCGTCGCGAAGCTCACCGGCATGGACGTTTCCCCGGCAACCCTGCGAACCGAGCGCGACGTCCAGAGCATCGCCAGGCGCATCAGCGGCAAGCGGGCAAACAACACGATCCGCAACTACTGCTCCGCAATGCGCCAGTACATCTCTATGGTTGAAGCCGAAGGCCTCTGAGCGCGGGCTCCGGACATCCTTCATGCCAGCCAGGCCGCGCGGGCCGCAAGCCACACTCGCACCATCGCAGCAACGTGCTACCCGGCGGCCGGGCGCCGTGAGCCGCCGCCGCCGCCAATCCGATCGATCGCGAACCGGGCTCAGGCCCGCGGCGGCACGGTGTAGTTCAACGCCATCCGGCCGCCGTCGACGATCACGATCTCGCCGGTGACGTAGCTCGCCGCGTCGCTGAGCAGAAAGGCCACCGCCTCGGCCACCTCGTCCGGCTCGCCGAGCCGGCGCAGCGGCGTGCGGCTCAGGATGCGCTCGGCGGCTTCCGCGCTCGTCAGCACCGCCTGCCGGGCCAGCTCGGTCGCGATCGTGCCCGGCGCCACCGCGTTCACGCGGATGCCGCGGTCGGCGAGCGCCAGCGCCATCACGCGCGTGAGCTGGTCGATGCCGCCCTTGCTGACGTTGTAGCTGGCGATGCTCGGGATCGCGAGCCGGCCGTTGACCGAGCTCATGTGCACGATCGCGCCGCCGCCGCCGCTCGCGGCCATCGCCCGCGCGACCGCCTGCGCGACCAGGAACGCGCCCTTCAGGTTGACGCCGATGACCGCGTCCCAGTCGGCTTCGGTGATGTCGAGGAAGTCGGCGGCCTTGAAGATGCCGGCGTTGTTGACGAGGCCATGCACGGCGCCGAATTCGGCCAGCGTCGCGGCCAGCGCGGCGTCGACCTCGGGCTTGCGCGACACGTCGCAGTGCAGGTAGTGCGCGCGCCGGCCGGCCGCGCGCAGCTCGGCCGCG
>JAFLDG010000180.1 GCA_017302495.1 Burkholderiales bacterium | reverse complement strand
CCGCCTGGCTCGCGGCGGCCCAGGCGGCGGGCCCGGCGTCCGCCCCGGCGGTGGCCGAGAAGCCGCTGCCCCAGGCGGAGGTGCGGCGCTGGTTCGCCCGCATCCACGTCGCCGCGCAGGTGCTGAACTACCAGGGCACGCTCGTCTCCAGCGCCGACGGCGTGCTGTCGAGTGCGCGCGTCGCGCACTTCCACGACGGTCAGGTCTCGTTCGAGCGGGTCGAGGTGCTCGACGGCCGGATGCAGCAGGTGTTCCGGCACAACGACCAGGTGCTGACGCTTTGGCCGCAGCAGCGGGTGGCGGTGGTCGAGCAGCGTGAGCCGCGGTTGGCGTCACTGCGCCGCGTGCTCGAGCCGCGCGCCGAGGAGTACTACCGCGTCTACGACCAGGGGCCCGGGCATGTCGCCGGCCGCGAGGCCACCGTGCTGCTGCTGCGGCCGACCGACGACCAGCGCTTCGGGCAACGGCTGTGGGTCGACACGCAGACCGCGCTCGTGCTGCGCACCGACGTGCTCGGCCCGCGCGGCCAGGTGCTCGAGTCGAGCGCCTTCTCGCAGCTCGAGGTCGGCGTCAAGCCGAAGCCGAAGAGCGTGCTGCAGCCGATGCGCCAGCTCGGCGGCTGGCAGCGCGTCGTGCCGACGCAGGTGCCGACGAAGCTCGACGCCGAGGGTTGGGCGCTGAGCGCACCGGTGGCGGGCTTCCAGCTCACCGACTGCGCGCGCCGCAGCCTCGAGCCGGCGGCCGGCGGCGCGGTCGGGAACACCGTGCTGCAGGCGGTGTTCTCCGACGGGCTGACCCATGTGTCGCTGTTCGTCGAGCCGATCGGTGCCCGGCAGCAGGCCGGGCCGATGCAGGCGCAGACCGGCGCGACGGCCACGCTGATGCAGCCCTTCGGCGACCAGTGGTGGGTCACCGCGGTCGGCGACGTGCCGGTGGCCACGCTGCGCCGCTTCGTGCAATCGCTGCAGCGACGAAACTGACGATTCCCCCCGTGCGGCGGCGACGGCGGCCGCACCCCTGACTCCCGAGGAGACCTGCGATGCCATCCCTTTCCCTGCTGCGGCCGCTGGCGATGCGCCGGCAACTGCCGCTCGCGGCCTGGCTGCTGCTGGCGGCCCTCTGCCTCGCGCCGCGGCCGGCGCTGGCCCAGGCGACGCTGCCCGACTTCACCGAACTGGTCGAACGCGTCGGCCCGGCGGTGGTCAACATCCGCACCACCGAGCGCGGGCGGCAGGCGGCGGCCCCGATGGACCCGAACATGGAGGAGTTCTTCCGCCGCTTCGGCATTCCGCTGCCCGGGCCGCGCCGCGGGCCGCGCGGCGACGACGAGCCGGCGCAGCGCGGCGTCGGCTCCGGCTTCGTCCTCAGTGCCGACGGCTACGTGATGACGAACGCGCACGTGGTCGACGGTGCGGACGAGGTCATCGTCACGCTGACCGACAAGCGCGAGCTGAAGGCGCGCATCGTCGGCAGCGACCGGCGCACCGACGTCGCGCTGGTCAAGGTCGAGGCCGCCGGCCTGCCCTTCGTGCGCATCGGCGACAGCGACAAGCTCAAGGTCGGCGAGTGGGTGGTCGCGATCGGCTCGCCCTTCGGCCTGGAGAACACGGTCACCGCCGGCATCGTCAGCGCGAAGGGTCGCGACACCGGCGACTACCTGCCGTTCATCCAGACCGACGTCGCGATCAACCCCGGCAACTCCGGCGGCCCGCTGCTCAACCTGCGCGGCGAGGTGGTCGGCATCAACTCGCAGATCTTCAGCCGCTCCGGCGGCTTCATGGGCATCTCGTTCGCGATCCCGATCGCCGATGCGATCCGGGTGTCGGAGCAGCTGCGCACCAGCGGACGCGTGATCCGCGGCCGCATCGGCGTGCAGATCGCGCCGGTGACGAAGGAGGTGGCCGAATCGATCGGGCTCGGCAAGCCGGTGGGGGCGCTGGTGCAGAACGCCGAAGCCGGCGGTCCGGCGGACAAGGCGGGCGTCGAGGCCGGCGACATCATCGTCAAGGTCGACGGCAAGGCGGTGGAGAAGTCGGTCGACCTGCCGCGCATGATCGGCAACACCAAACCCGGCAGCAAGGTCACGCTGCAGGTCTGGCGGCGCGGCAGCACGAAGGACCTGAGCGTGACCGTGGCCGAGTTCGAGCCCGACCCGCCGGTGCGGCGCACCGCCGGCACGAGCCCGCCGTCCAGTTCGATCAGCGCCATCGGCCTGACGGTGAGCGACCTCGGCGACGCGCAGAAGCGCGAGCTGCGCGTGCGCGGCGGCGTGCGCGTCGATGCGGTGGACGGTGCGGCGGCGCGCGCCGGGCTGCGCGAGGGCGACGTGATCCTCGCGCTGAACAACACCGAGGTCAGCGACGCGAAGCAGTTCAACCAGCTCGTCCAGGGGGCGGACAAGGGCAAGGCCTTGAGCGTGATGGTGCGGCGCGGCGAGGCGGTCAGCTACCTGGTGATCCGCCCGTCCCGGTGAGCCGGGCTTCGGCCAGCCGCGGGCCGGCGACCCCCCTGGGCCGGGCCGGACGGGCATTGCCCGAGCGCAATCGAGGGGGATTGCACGATCCGGGAACCGGCCCGGGTGGCCGGGCGGTGCAGTGCAGCGCCGCGACAACAGGGGTGGGTTAGTGACCTTTTACTTCGGGTCGGCGGTTCCGGGTATTGCGTGACCTCGCGGCTAGAATTCGCCCCGCATAGCCGCGGTTCAGCAGCTTCCCGGGTGGAATCACCCGCCGTGCCGATGTCGACTGGATGCTTGTTCAGCCATGTTGACAAGCTGTTGACAACTTGCTCCTGTTGGCACCCTGCAACGGGCTAGAAACAAGCATTGGCGCGGGTTCCAGCCCGGTCCTTTTGACTACAATGAAAGTCCAACAAGCAGTTGCCAAACGTTCTGTTGGAAGGCACGTCGGCTCTTCGACGTGCCTTTTTTTTAGTTGCGGCGCGCGCCTCGGGACCTTCACGTCGCTCCGCGACATGAGCCTTCAACGCAACGGCCTTGCCGTTGTCCCTCCAGCACGGCGCTTTGCGCCTTCACATCGCTGCGCGATGTGAGCTTGCGCTGCAACGGCGTCGCCGTTCTGGCTCCGGCACAAGCAGCCGCATCGCCTTCATGGATCACATCCGCAACTTCTCGATCATTGCCCACATCGACCACGGCAAGAGCACGCTGGCCGATCGCATCATCCAGCGCTGCGGCGGCTTGTCCGACCGCGAGATGGAGGCGCAGGTGCTCGATTCGATGGACATCGAGCGCGAGCGCGGCATCACGATCAAGGCGCAGACCGCGGCGCTGCAGTACAGCGCGCGCGACGGCCGGGTCTACAACCTGAACCTGATCGACACGCCGGGCCACGTCGACTTCAGCTACGAGGTCAGCCGCTCGCTGTCGGCCTGCGAGGGCGCGCTGCTGGTGGTCGACGCCAGCCAGGGCGTCGAGGCGCAGACGGTGGCCAACTGCTACACCGCGCTCGACCTCGGCGTCGAGGTCGTGCCGGTGCTGAACAAGATGGACCTGCCGCAGGCCGACCCGGAGCGGGCGAAGCAGGAAATCGAGGACGTGATCGGCATCGACGCGGCGCACGCGATCCCCTGCTCGGCCAAGACCGGCCTGGGCCTGGACGAGATCCTCGAGGCGGTCGTCGCGCGCATGCCGGCGCCGCGCGGCCGGCCGGAAGGCCCGCCGCGGGCGATGATCATCGACAGCTGGTTCGACAACTACGTCGGCGTCGTGATGCTGGTGCGCGTCGTCGACGGGCGCCTCGGGCGCGGCGAGCGCATCCGGCTGATGGCCACCGACGCCGTCTACGGCATCGAGCAGCTCGGCGTGTTCACGCCGAAGTCGGTGCCGCGCGACGCCCTGCTGGCGGGCGAGGTCGGCTTCGTCATCGCCGGCATCCGCGAGCTGAAGTCGGCCAAGGTCGGCGACACGATCACGCTCGAGAAGAAGCTGCCGAACAACGCCGGCCCGGCCACCGAGCCGCTGCCCGGCTTCAAGGAGATCAAGCCGCAGGTCTTCGCCGGGCTGTACCCGACCGAGGCCAGCGAGTACGAGTCGCTGCGCGACGCGCTCGAGAAGCTGCAGCTCAACGACTCCAGCCTGCGTTACGAGCCCGAGGTCAGCCAGGCGCTGGGCTTCGGCTTCCGCTGCGGCTTCCTCGGCCTGCTGCACATGGAGATCGTGCAGGAGCGGCTGGAGCGCGAGTTCGACCAGGACCTGATCACCACCGCGCCGAGCGTGGTCTACCAGGTCGAGCTGAACGACGGCAGCGTGCTCGAGGTCGAGAACCCGAGCAAGCTGCCCGACGCCGGCCGGATCCGCGAGATCCGCGAGCCGATCGAGACGGTGCACCTGTACCTGCCGCAGGACTACGTCGGGCCGGTGATGACGCTGGCCAACCAGAAGCGCGGCGTGCAGATCAACATGGCCTATCACGGCCGCCAGGTGCTGCTGACCTACGAGCTGCCGCTGGCCGAGATCGTGCTCGACTTCTTCGACAAGCTGAAGAGCGCGTCGCGCGGCTACGCGAGCATGGACTACGAGTTCAAGGCGTACCGCGCCGCCGACGTCGTCAAGGTCGACATGCTGATCAACGGCGACAAGGTCGACGCGCTGTCGATCATCGTGCACCGCACGCAGAGCCAGTACCGGGCGCGCGCGGTGGTGACGAAGATGCGCGAGATCATCCCGCGGCAGATGTACGACGTCGCGATCCAGGCCGCGATCGGCGCGAACATCATCGCGCGCGAGAACATCAAGGCGATGCGCAAGAACGTGCTGGCAAAATGCTACGGGGGCGACATCACGCGCAAGCGCAAGCTGCTCGAGAAGCAGAAGGCCGGCAAGAAGCGGATGAAGCAGATCGGCACCGTCGAGGTGCCGCAGGAAGCCTTCCTGGCGATCCTCCGCGTGGACGAATGATGAGCGCACTCACCGCGGCCTTGTACGGCGCGCTGGCCGTCTATCTGGGCGGCTGGTTCTTCGGCCTGTGGACCGGCAACTTCGCGTTGCTGCTGTTCACGCTCACGGTGCTGACCTTCGCCTACTGGCTGGCCGAACGCTTGCGCTTCAAGCCGGCGCGCGAGGCCGCGGCCGCGGCGCTGGCGCGGCAGGACGCCGACCGCCGCGCGCAGCTCGCGCGCCAGGGCATCGCGCAGGTCGACGGCGACCTCGAGCAGGCACGGCGCAAGCTGCTCGCGCAACCGTGGTGGCTGGACTGGACCGCCGGGCTGTTCCCGGTGATCCTGATCGTCTTCCTGCTGCGCTCGTTCCTGGCCGAGCCGTTCAAGATCCCGTCCGGTTCGATGCTGCCGACGCTCACCGTCGGCGACCTGATCCTGGTGAACAAGTTCCACTACGGCATCCGGCTGCCGGTGATCAACAAGAAGGTGGTCGCGAACAACGACCCGCAGCGCGGCGACGTGATCGTCTTCCGCTATCCGGTGGATCCGCGGGTGGACTACATCAAGCGCGTGGTCGGCGCGCCCGGCGACGAGGTCGCCTACCTGAACCAGCGGCTGACGATCAACGGCCGGGAAGTGCCGGTCAAGCCGCTCGGCGAGTACTACGACGAGGACAGCCTGCGCTACGTGCCGATGTTCGAGGAGCAGCTCGGCGCGGTCGCGCACCGCATCCTGGTCGATCCGCGCCGGCCGGCCTTCTACGGCGGCCTGCCGAAGGACTTCCCGCTTGCCGAGAACTGCCGCCATCCGGCCGAGGGGGTGGTGTGCAAAGTACCGCCCGGGCACTATTTCGTGATGGGCGACAACCGCGACAACTCACAGGATTCACGCTTCTGGGGCTTCGTGCCGGACGCGAACATCGTCGGCAAGGCATTCTTCGTCTGGATGAACTTCGGCAACCCCGGCCGCATCGGCTCGTTCCACTAGGGCCGGAGCCGGCCGGCCGGCCGACGACGACGACGAGAGGTGCAGATGCTCCACCGCGCCAGACGACCCCTGCTGCGCCGCGCCCAGCGCGGCGTGACGCTTTTCGGCCTGCTGACCTGGGCGATCCTGATCGGCTTCGTCGCCTACGTCGGCGTGCGCGTGCTGCCCACGGTCAACGAGTACCTGACGATCCAGCGCGCGATCAACCGGGTGGCGCAGGATTCGCCGACGACGGTGGCCGAGGTGCGCAAGGCCTTCGACAAGCAGAAGGACATCGAGTACTCGATCGCCTCGATTTCCGGCAAGGACCTCGAGGTCACCAAGGAAAACGACCGGCTCGTGATCCGTTTCGCCTACGATAAGGAAGTGCCGCTGGTCGAGCCGGTCTTCCTGCTGATCAAGTACCAGGGGCAGTCGAAGTGACACCCCGCCGATGACTCAGGATCTCGCCGCGCTGCAGCAACGTCTCGGCCACAGGTTCGCGCAGCCGGCGCTGCTGCAGCGGGCGCTGACGCACCGCAGCTTCGGTGCCGACCACAACGAGCGGCTCGAGTTCCTCGGCGATGCCGTGCTCAACCTCGTGGTCTCGGCGCTGCTGTACCAGCGCTTCGGCGGCTCGGACGAGGGTGACCTGAGCCGGGTGCGCGCGCATCTGGTGCGCGAGGACAGCCTGCACCGTGCGGCACTGACCCTCGGCCTGCCGCAGGTGATGCGGCTGTCCGAGGGCGAAGCGCGCGGCGGCGGCGCGTTGCGCGCGTCGATCCTGGCCGACGCGCTCGAGGCGCTGATCGGCGCCGCCTTCCTCGACGGCGGCTACGACGCCGCGCAGCAGGTGGTCGGCCGGCTGTTCGGCGAGCTGATCGACTCGGCCGAGGTCGAGCGCTTCAGCAAGGACCCGAAGACCGAGCTGCAGGAGTGGCTGCAGGCGCGGCGCCTGCCGGTGCCGGCCTACCGCATCGTCGCCACCCGGGGCCAGGCGCATGCGCAGACCTTCGAGGTCGAGGGCAGCGTCGCGGCGCTGGGCCTGGCCGAACGCGGCGAGGGCCGCTCGCGCCGCGCCGCCGAGCAGCAGGCCGCGGCGCGCCTGCTCGAAGGGCTGAAGGCCAGCGACCGGCCCGGCAGCCCCCTGCGGTCGTGACCGGGCCGGCGCCTGCCGCGACGACGCGCTGCGGCCTGGTGGCCATCGTCGGCCGGCCGAACGTCGGCAAGTCGACGCTGCTGAACGCGCTCGTCGGGCAGAAGATCAGCATCACCTCGGCCAAGGCCCAGACCACGCGCCACCGCATCACCGGTATCCGCACCGTCGGCGACGCGCAGGCGGTCTTCGTCGACACGCCCGGTTTCCAGACCCGGCATGGCGGCGCGCTGCACCGGCACATGAACCGCACGGTGCGCGCGGCACTCGCCGACGTCGACGTGGTGCTCTTCGTCTGCGAGGCGGGCCGCTTCGGTCCCGAGGACGCGCAGGTGCTGGCGCTGCTGCCGGCGGGCAAGCCGGTGCTGCTGGTGGCGAACAAGCTCGACGCGCTGCGCAGGCGCGACGACGTGCTGCCCTGGCTGCAAGCGATGCCGCAGCACCACCCGTTCGCCGAGTACGTGCCGATGTCGGCCACGCGCACGGCCGACGTCGAACGCCTGTTCGCCGTCGTCGCACATCACCTGCCCGAAGGCCCGTGGCTGCACGACGCCGACGCGCTGACCGACCGCAGCGAACGCTTCCTCGCCGCCGAGCTGGTCCGCGAGAAGCTGTTCCGCCTGACCGGCGACGAGCTGCCTTACGGTTGCACGGTCACGATCGACCGCTTCGACGAGGCCGGCGGCGAGGGCGGGTTGCGCCGGATCGCGGCCACCATCGTCGTCGAGCGCGAGGCGCACAAGGGCATGGTGCTCGGCGCCGGCGGCGAGCGGCTGAAGCGCATCGGCAGCGAGGCCCGGCAGGAGCTGGAGCGGCTGCTCGGCGCGAAGGTCTTCCTCGAACTGTGGGTCAAGGTGCGCTCCGGCTGGGCCGACGACGAAGCGCACCTGCGCAGCTACGGCTACGAATGAGGCGCTGCCGCCGTCACGCGGAGCCGGCACCGCCCGTGCCGCCGGGGCAGCGATGAGCCGCCACGCGGCCACGCCGGCCGCGGCCTACGTGCTGCACCAGTACGACTGGAGCGAGACCAGCCTGGTGCTCGAACTCTTCGTGCGCGAGCGCGGCCGCGTGGTCGCGCTCGCGAAGGGCGCGAAGCGGCCCTACTCGCAGCTGCGCGGCGTGCTGCTGCCGTTCCAGCGCCTGCTCGTGAGCTTCGCGCGGCGCAGCGACGACGCGCCGGGCGAGGTGCTCACGCTGCGCGGCGCCGAGTGGGCCGGCGGCGGCGCGATGCCGAGCGGCGCCGCGCTGTTCCCGGGCTTCTACCTGAACGAGCTGCTGCTGCGCCTGCTCGCGCGCCAGGACCCGCACCCGGCGCTGTTCGACGCCTATGCGCAGGCGCTGCCGGTGCTGGCCTCGGCCGACGAGCCGGGCGTGCAGGCGGCGCTGCGTGCCTTCGAGCTGCAGCTGCTGCGCGAGACCGGCGTGCTGCCCGA
>JAFLDG010000018.1 GCA_017302495.1 Burkholderiales bacterium | reverse complement strand
GGCGGCGCGGGCGGGCCGGGCCGGTGCCGGCGATCGCCTACAGTGCGCGGCGGCGCCGGCCGGCGCCGGATGCCGTACCGCGATGACCGCTGCCGTCCTGCTGCGCCCGACGATGCTGTCCGACCTGGACTTCGTGATCTCGGTCGAGCGCGACAGCCGCAACCTGCCGTTCATCACGCCCTGGGAGCGCCCGCAGCACGAGGGGGCGGTGCGCTTCCCGGACTTCCGCCACTTCATCGTCGAGGCCGGCGCCGGCTATGCCGCGATCGGCTTCGTGATCCTGCAGGGTTGCCGCAACCCGCACGGCAGCGTCGAGCTGAAGCGCATCGTGCTGCAGGCCAAGGGCCAGGGTCTCGGCCGGGCCTGCGTGCGCCTGCTCAAGCGCATCGCGTTCCGCGACCTGCACGCCCACCGTTTCTGGCTCGACGTCAAGCAGCTGAACACGCGCGCGCTGGCGCTGTACGCGAGCGAGGGCTTCATCGAAGAAGGGCGGCTGCGCGAGAGCGTGCGCGTCACGATCGACGGCGCCGACGGCTACGACACGCTGGTCGTGATGAGCATGCTCGACCGCGAGTACCACGCGCGCGTCGCGCTCGACCTCGAAGGCCCGCCGCCGGCCGCGCCCGAGCCGGAAGCCGCGCCGCGCTGAGCGTGCGGCCCGAACCACCGGCCGCTGCGCCGGGCCGCCGGACCGCGGTCCGCCGCGAGCCCCTCCTCGCGAGGAGGGCGGGGCCGCCGCCGCCGCGCCGATAATGGTCCGACCGTGCCCGACGTCGGCACCCGAAGGAGGTCGCATGTACCAGCATCTGCTCGTACCCGTGGACGACAGCGAGCTGTCTGTCGCCAACGTGGGCGAGGCGGTCCGGCTCGCCCGCAGCTTCGCGGCGCCGGCCAAGGTCACTTTCTTCCACGCCACGCCGGACTACGGTGCGTCGGTCGAGGGCTCGCGCGCGAAGGCGCACCTGCAGGACCGGCTGCACCGCGCGCCGCTGTTCGCCGAGGGCAGCGCGCTGCGGGTGCCCGAGCTGTCGGCCGAGGCGTTCCGCGAGCGCGTGCTCGGCTCGAGCCGGGCGCTGCTGGCCAAGGCCTGCGCCGCGGCGGCCGCCGCCGAGGTGGCTTTCGACACCCACAGCATCGTCAGCGACGACCCGGCCGAGGCGATCGTGCGTGCGGCCCGGGACACCGGCTGCGACCTGATCGTGATGGCCTCGCACGGCCGCACCGGCCTGCGCGCGCTGCTGTCGCCGTCGATCGCGACCAAGGTCATGCGCCACGCCGGCGTGCCGGTGCTGGTCACCCGCACCGAAGGCACCGATGCGCAGGTCGAGGCGAGCCGGGCGATCGCGCTGATCCAGGACGAGCACCGCTCGCTGGCCGCGGTGATCTACGGCATGAAGCGCCGCGTCGCCGACGCGCGCGACGGCGCCGCCGGGCTCGACCACGAATTCTTCGGCCGGCTGGTGGCCTACATCCAGGGCTATCCCGAAAAGCGCCACCATCCGAAGGAGGAAGAGAGCCTGCACCGTCTGCTGCGCGAGCGCGGCGACGAAGGGCGCGAGCTGATGCATCGGCTCGAAGCGCAGCACCTGCAGGAGTACCAGCTCGCCGCGGCGCTGCACGGGGCCTGGGCCGCCTGTGGTGCGGGGGCGAGCGGCGTCGATCCGAAGCTCGGCCGGCTGGCGGAGGCGGTCGAGGCGCTGGCCGCCCATGTCTGGGAGCACATGCGGCAGGAAGAGGAGTTGCTGCTGCCGCTGGCGAAGCAGGTGCTGCGCCCGGACGACTGGAAGGAGGTCGCCGAGGCCTTCGAGGGCGGCGGCGACAGCGGCTTCGGCCAGCTCGACGAGGCCGACCTGCGGCACCTGTTCACCAGCATGGCCAACGCCGCGCGGCTGCCGCAGGCCGACTTGCGCAAGGGCGACTGACACCCCGCCCGGCCGGCCGCGCCGAGGCCGCCGGACCGGGCAGATACACTGCGCGGCCGCGCCCGCGCCGCGCCGATCCCGGGGCGATTCCGCCCGCGGCGCACGGCAGCCCGCTTGCGGCGCCGCCGCCGGCCACATGCCGCGTGGGCTGCCGCCTCGGTGTCCACCCGCCGGCCGTCGTCCGAACGATGACCCAGACCACCTTCGCCTTCGACCCGCCGCCGCCGGACGACGCCGGCGACCGCATCGCGCTCGCCGACTACGCCGAGCGCGCGTACCTCGAATACGCGCTGTCGGTCGTCAAGGGCCGCGCGTTGCCCGACGTCTGCGACGGGCAAAAGCCGGTCCAGCGCCGCATCCTGTACGCGATGCAGCGCCTGGGCCTGGGCCACGGTGCCGGTGCGGCGCCGAAGCCGGTGAAGAGCGCGCGCGTGGTCGGCGACGTGCTCGGCCGCTTCCACCCGCACGGCGACCAGGCGGCCTACGACGCGCTGGTGCGCATGGCGCAGGACTTCAGCCAGCGCTACCCGCTGATCGACGGCCAGGGCAACTTCGGCAGCCGCGACGGCGACGGCGCCGCGGCGATGCGCTACACCGAGGCCCGGCTCGCGCCGATCGCCCGGCTGCTGCTCGACGAGATCGACGAGGGCACGGCCGACTTCCAGCCGAACTACGACGGCTCGACCACCGAGCCGGTGCGGCTGCCGGCGCGGCTGCCGTTCGTGCTGCTGAACGGCGCCAGCGGCATCGCGGTCGGCCTGGCTACCGAGATTCCGAGCCACAACCTGCGCGAGGTGGCCGCGGCCGCGGTGGCGCTGATCCGCGACGACAAGCTGGCCGACGACGCGCTGCACGCGCTGCTGCCGGCGCCGGACTTTGCCGGCGGCGCGCAGATCATCTCGAGCGCGGCCGAGATCCGCGAGGCCTACGCGACCGGCCGCGGCAGCCTGAAGCTGCGCGCGCGCTGGCGCACCGAGGACCTGGCGCGCGGCCAGTGGCAGCTGGTCGTGACCGAGCTGCCGCCCGGCACGAGCGCGCAGAAGGTGCTGGAAGAGGTCGAGGAGCTGACGAACCCGAAGGTCAAGGCCGGCAAGAAGGCGCTGACGCAGGAGCAGCAGCAGCTGAAGGCGTCGGTGCTGGCGGTGCTCGACGCGGTGCGCGACGAGTCGAACAAGGACGCGCCGGTGCGGCTGGTGTTCGAGCCGCGCAGCCGCACGGTCGAGCAGGCGGAGTTGATCACCGCCTTGCTCGCGCACACCAGCCTGGAAGTGTCGGTGCCGCTGAACCTGACGATGGTCGGCCGCGACGGCCGGCCGACGCAGAAGAGCCTGCGCCAGGTGCTCGCCGAGTGGATCGAGTTCCGCCAGCTCACCGTGCGCCGGCGCACCGAGCACCGGCTGCAGCGCGTGCGCGACCGCATCCACGTGCTCGAAGGCCGGCAGCTGGTGCTGCTGAACATCGACGAGGTGATCCGGATCATCCGCAACGCCGACGAGCCGAAGCCGGCGCTGATCGAGCGCTTCCGGCTTAGCGACCGGCAGGCGGAGGACATCCTCGAGATCCGGCTGCGCCAGCTGGCGCGGCTGGAGGCGATCCGGATCGAGCAGGAATTGAAGGAGCTGCGCGACGAGCAGGGCAAGCTGGAGGAGATCCTCGGCAGCCCGGCGGCGCTGAAGCGCACGCTGATCCGCGAGATCGAGGCCGACGCGAAGGCGCACGGCGACGACCGGCGCACGCTGGTGCAGGAGGACAGGCGTGCGGTCGCGGAGATCAAGGTGGTCGACGAACCGGTGACCGTGGTGATCAGCGCCAAGGGCTGGGTGCGCGCGCTGAAGGGCCACGAGGTGGACCCGGCGAGCCTGGCCTTCAAGGCCGGCGATGCGCTGTACGGCACCTTCGCCGCACGCTCGGTCGACACGCTGGTCGTCTTCGGCAGCAACGGCCGGATCTACAACGTCGCGGTCGCGAGCCTGCCCGGTGGCCGCGGCGACGGCCAGCCGGTGACGTCGCTGATCGAACTCGAGGCCGGGACGCAGCCGCTGCACTACCTGGCCGGCGCCGGCGACGCGACCCTGCTGCTCGCCGGCAGCGGCGGCTTCGGCCTGCTCGCGCGGGGCTCGGACCTGGGCACGAAGCAGCGCGGCGGCAAGAGCTTCCTCAGCCTCGAAGCCGGCGAGACGATGCTCGCGCCGGCGGTGGTGCAGCCGGGCCACGGCCAGGTGGCCTGCCTGTCGGCCGGCGGCCGGCTGCTGGTGTTTCCGCTCGCCGAGCTGAAGCTGCAGCCCAACGGCGGCCGCGGCCTGACGCTGATGGATGTCGATCCGAAGGACCCGCTGCTGTCGGTGGCCAGCTTCGGCCCTGCGCTAAAGCTGATCGGCCAGGGCCGCGCCAGCAAGGCCAAGGAGGAGGTGCTGCGCGCCGCCGCATGGGCCGAGCACGCCGGCAAGCGTGCGCGCAAGGGCCGCAAGGCGGGCGGCTTCGTCAGGCTGCTGCGCGTCGCCGCCGAGTGATCCGCCGACGGCCTCCGCCGCTGGCGCAGGGCAGCGGTCGCACCGGACCTTCGTCGGGCGCCGACGCGGCTTTCAGCCGATGCGGAAGTCCGATGGATGCCTGCCGGTCCAGGCCGTGAACGCGCGGCGAAAGTTGGCGGCGTCGCTGTAGCCCAGCCGGGCGGCGATCTCGTCGTTGGTCATGCGCGTGCGGCGCAGGTACTCGATCGCCAGGCGTGAGCGCACCTCGGCCAGCAGGCGCCGGTAGGAGGTGCTCTCGGCGTCGAGCCGGCGGCGCAGCGCGCGCGGATGCATCGCCAACTGCTCGGCCATGGCCTCGGCGCTGGGGAAGCGGCCGGGGTGCAGGATCAGCAGGCTGCGGATGTCGGAGGCGAGGGTGATGCCGGCGTTCAGCTCGCCAAGGTTCTGCTCGCACAGATCGCGGCAGGCGGCGTGGGTGATCGGGTCGGCCAGCGGCATCGGCCGGTCGAGCCAGGCGGCGTCCAGCGCCATCTGGTTGCTGCGCTGGCCGAACAGCACGCGGCAGCGCAGCATCTCGCGATAGGCCCGTGCATGCGGCGGCGCGGCGTAGGCCAGGCTCACGCGCAGCGGCCGCGGCGCCTTGCCGAACATGCCCCGGATGCCCGCCAGATGACTCGTCAGCGCGAACTCCATTGCAAAGCGGTAGAGCTCGTGCGTCGGGTCCGGCCACAGCAGCGGGTCGTAGGTGTAGACGACCTCGCCGTTCTCGAGCGAGAACGCCATGTCGACCACCGAGCCGGTGGTGCGGTGGTACTTGACGCCGAAGGCGATCGCGTCGGCCGTGGTCGGGCTGCTCAGGATCGCGTAGCCGTACATGCCGTAGGAGGTGATGTGCATGCGCTGGCCGGCGCGCAGCGCCACGGCCGGGTCCTTGGACAGGCGCAGCGCATTGCGGAACACCGTCTCGATCTGGCGATAGGACACGCGCGTCGCGGGGTCGGCCAACTGTGCCGCTTCGATGCCGCTGCCGGCCAGTGCCGGCGCGGCCGCAATGCGCTCGTCGGCGAGCGTCGCGATCACCGCCGCAATGCGGTGCGCCGAATAGATCTGCCTCTCGGCGGCAGGCGGCGTGCGATAGACGATCTGCGGCTGGCTGGCGCTGTGGCGTGCGGCGGGGACCATGGGCACACAGGCTAGTGAACTTCGCCGGCGCTGCAAACGGCGGCCTCTACGGGGATACCCGAGATCGTCCGGAACTGACCCGCCCCATGGTCGAAACTGACCTTTCTTCGCCACGCTGCGCCGCCGAAGATCGCCGCGCCAAAACACACCTCTCATGTCCGCCGACATCGCCCACACCCCACCGGCCATGGCCCAGGCCAACGGCATCGAACTGTGCTGGGACAGCTTCGGCGATGCGGCCGCGCCCGCGCTGCTGCTGATCATGGGCCTGGCCGGGCAGATGATCGCCTGGGAGACGAGTTCTGCGGCCGGCTCGCTGCGCGCGGCTATCGCGTGATCCGCTTCGACAACCGCGACGTCGGGCTGTCCACGCGCTGCGATGCATCCGGCACGCCGGACGTGGCCGCGGCGCTGATGGCCGCGCTGCAGGACCGGCCGATCGCCGCGCCCTACCTGCTGCGCGACATGGCCGACGACGCGCTCGGCCTGCTCGACGCGCTCGACATCGAGCGTGCGCACGTCGTCGGCGCGTCGATGGGCGGCGCGATCGCCCAACTGCTGGCCATCCACCAGCCGCGGCGCGTGCGCAGCCTGACCTCGATCATGGCGAGCAGCGGCGCGGCCGGCCTGCCGCCGCCGTCCCCCCAGGCGATGGCGATGCTGATGAAGCCGACGCCGCCCGACAAGGCCGGCTACGTGGCGAGCTACCTGCAGACCTGGAAGGTGCTGCGCGCGGGCAGCTTCCCCGAGGACGAGGCGCGCGACGCCGAACGCGCCGAACGCGGCTTCGCACGCGGCTTGAACCCGGCCGGCGTCGCCCGCCAGCTGGTCGCGATCATCGCCTCGGGCAGCCGCAGGAGCGCGCTGACCGGCGTGCGCGTGCCCACGCTGGTGCTTCACGGCGACATCGATCCGCTGGAGCCGCTGGCCTGCGGCATCGATACCGCACAAGCGGTGCCCGGCGCACGGCTGCAGGTCATCGCCGGCATGGGCCATGCCCTGCCGATCGTGATGTGGCCGCAGGTCATCGACGCCATCGCGGCGCATGCACGCTAGCGCCAGGCGAGAGCCAAACCATGCTCGCCAGGATGTTCACCCCCGCTGCCGACCCGGCCCGCGCGCCCTCGCGCCACCTGCTCGCGCTCGAGGTGCGGGCGGTGTTCGAGCTCGGTGCCGCGCTGTCGATGGCGCCGCTGCTGCGCATGGCCGCCGCCGGCGACGGCCACCCGGTGCTGGTGCTGCCCGGCCTGGGGGCCGGCGACGCGTCGACACGGCTGCTGCGCACCTTCCTGCTCGAGCGCGGCTACCGCGCCTACGGCTGGAGGCTCGGCCCGAACCGCGGCCCGCGCCCCGGCGTCGAGACCCGCATGCAGCACCGGCTCGCCGAACTGGCGGAACGGCATGGGCGCAAGGTCAGCGTGGTCGGCTGGAGCCTGGGCGGCATCTTCGCCCGCGAGCTGGCGCGCCGGGCGCCCGAGCAGGTGCGTTCGGTGATCACGCTCGGCAGCCCGTTCGCCGGTGAACCCAGGGCCAGCCACGCCTGGCGCCTGTACGAGGCGCTGAGCGGGCGCACGGCCCACGACTGGCCCGGGCGCGAAGCGATGAAACACCCGCCGCCGGTGCCGAGCACGGCGATCTACAGCCGCAGCGACGGTGTCGTCGCCTGGCAGGGCTGCCTCGAACGCGAAGGCCCGAACTCGGAAAACATCGAGGTGGTCGGCAGCCACAGCGGCCTGGGCCACCACCCGGCGGTGCTCTACGCCATCGCCGACCGGCTGGCGCGGCCCGAAGGGCAGTGGCGGCCCTTCGACCGCGGCGGTACCAGACGCCTGGTCTATCCCGAGCCGCATCGAACGGCGCCCGCCGCCTGAGGTGGGCACGAACGGTCTCAGCCCCCACCACCGACGAAAGGACCCCTGCCATGGCGACCCGCAAGACTGCAGCCAAGACCCCCACCCGCACCCGGTCCAAGCCTGCGGCAGCCGAAGACGCCTTCGGCCTCGGCGAGGTCGGCAAACTGCTCCAGAAGTTCAAGCTGCCCGGCATCGACATCGCGGCCATCGTCGAGTCGCAGCGCAAGGACATGCAGGCACTGGCCGACGCGAACCGCGAAGCCTACGAGGGGATCAAGGCGCTTGCCGAACGCCGCAACGAGATCCTGCTGGAGGCGCTCGCGCATTGGCAGGCAGCCATGAAGGACACCGCCGCTGGTGGCGGCATGAAGCGGCAAGCCGAGGCCGCCAAGGAGGGTGTCACCCAGGCGGTCGCCCGTTTCCGCGAGTTGGCCGAGATGGAGGCCGCTGCACGCAGCAAGGCCTGGAAGATCCTCCAGGACCGCTTCCAGGACAACCTCGCCAACCTGCAGAAGCTGCTGCAGCCCAGGTAGCCCACCGCGCACCCGCCTCCCAGCTCCCGGAGATCGCCATGGACGACAAGCCCTGGATCAAGTCCTACCCCGCGGGCATGCGCTGGGACATCGAGATCGAGGCGGCGCCGCTGCAGAAGATCCTCGACGACGCGGTGGCGAAGTGGCCGGAGCGGCCGGCGGTCGAGTTCATGGGCCGGCGCCTCGGCTACCGCGAGCTGGGCGCGATGACCGACCGCGCCGCCAAGGGCCTGCAGCAGCTCGGCGTCGGGCCCGGCGTGCATGTCGGCCTCTACCTGCCGAACTCGCCGCACTGCGTGGTCGCCTTCTTCGCCATCCTCAAGGCCGGCGGCACGGTGGTCAACTACTCGCCGCTCGACGCCGCCAAGGTGCTCGAGCACAAGATCGGCGACAGCCAAACCGACCTGCTGTTCACGCTGGACCTGGCGGCGCTGTACCCGAACATGGCCGGCATGCTCGGCAGGACGCGGCTGCAGCGCCTGATCGTCGGCAACATCGGCGAGATGAGCCCGGCGCCCGAGGCCGTCAATGCCCAGCTGAAGGCCGGCCGGCAGCTCGCCGACGTGGCGTGGGACGAGCGGCACGTGCGCTTCGCGGCGCTGCTGGACAACGACGGCCGCTTCACGCGCCACGCCGTCGCCGACCCGGCGGACTGCATCGCCGTGCTGCAGTACACCGGCGGCACCACCGGCCTGCCCAAGGGGGCGATGCTGACCCACACCAACCTGCGCGCCGCGGTGGAGCAGTTCGCCGAGTCCACGCGCGGCGAGCCGCCGATCCTGGCCGAAGGCGAGGAACGCTTCCTGGGCGTGCTGCCGCCGTTCCACATCTATGCGCTGACGGTCAACATGCTGTTCGGCCTGCGGCTGGGCGCCGAGCTGATCCAGCATATCCGCTTCGACCCGAAGGCGGCGCTCGAAGACATCGAGCGCAAGAAGGTCAGCGTCTTCTGCGGCGTGCCGACCATGTTCACCGCGCTGATCGACCATCCCGACACGGCCCGTCACGACCTGCGCTCGCTCAAGTACTGCGGCTCGGGCGGCGCGCCACTGCCGGTCGAGGTGGGGCAGCGCTACACCGCGGTCACCGGCGTCGATGTCAGCGAAGGCTGGGGCATGACCGAGACCTCGCCGTCCGGCACCTTCACGCCGCGCGGCAAGGCCAAAGCCGGCTCCTGCGGCATACCGCTGCCGAACATCGACATCAAGCTGCTCGCGCTCGACAGTCCCACGACGTACGTGGCGCCGGGCGAGAAGGGCGAGATGTGCATCCGCGGCCCGAACGTGATGAAGGGCTACTGGAAGAACCCCGAGGCGACGGCGGAAGGCACCACCTTCGACGGGCTGTTCCGCACCGGCGACGTCGCCTACATGGACGACGACGGCTACCTGTTCATCGTCGACCGCTGCAAGGACATGCTGCTGTGCAGCGGCTTCAACGTCTATCCGCGCGTGCTCGAAGAGGCGATCTACCAGCACCGCGCGGTGGCCGAGGTCTGCGTCATCGGCATCCCCGACGAGTACCGCGGCCAGTCGCCCAAGGCCTTCGTCGCGCTGAAGCCCGGCGCCGCGGCCTTCACGCTGCAGGAGCTGCAGGCCTTCCTGAAGGACAAGATCGGCAAGCACGAGATGATCCAGGCGCTGGAGATCCGCGCCGAGCTGCCGAAGACGCCGGTCGGCAAGCTGTCGAAGAAGGAGCTGATCGACGAAGAGGCACGCAAGCGGGCCGCCGTCTGAGCGCGAGCCGTTCATCCACCTACCCAAGGCGACCAGACGATGGACCACCTGAGCAGCATGGACGCCGCGTTCCTGCACCTCGAAACGCCGGAGACGCCGATGCATGTCGGCAGCCTCATGCTGTTCGAGCTGCCGCAGGGCTACCAGGGCGACTACTACGAGGACGTGAAGGCGATGCTCGGCAAGCGCCTGCACCTGTGCACGGTGTTCCACCGCAAGCTGGCGCAGATGCCCTTCGACCTGGCCGACCCGGTGTGGATCGACGACGACGATGTCGACCTCGACTACCACGTGCGCAGCGTCACGCTGCGCCGGCCGGGCACGATGGCGCAGCTCGAACAGCTGGTCGCGCGGCTGCATTCGAGCCTGCTCGACCGCAGCCGCCCGCTGTGGGAGATGGTCGTGATCGATGGGCTGGGCAACGGCCGGGTCGCCTTCTACAGCAAGGCGCACCACAGCGGCATCGACGGCAAGGCCGGCGTCGAGATGGCCAAGGTGCTGTACGACATCTCGCCGGCCACGCGCGAGGTGGCGCCGCCACGGCGCGCGCGCGGCACCGGCCGCTACCAGCTGGGCGTCTCGGAGCTGCTGCAGGCCGCCGTGTCCAACTCGGCCCAGCAGTACCTGAAGGTCGCCAAGCTGCTGCCTTCGGCGGTGAAGGCGCTGGGTGCGGCGGGCAAGGTCATCGCCACGCGCAAGACGGTCAAGGGCGAGCGCAAGCTCGGCCTCGGGCTCGCGCCGAAGACGATCTTCAACGCCTCGATCACCAACCAGCGTTCGTTCAGCACGCTGTCGCTGCCGCTGGCCGAGCTGAAGGCGCTGGGCGCGCGCGTCGGCGGCACCGTCAACACGGTGGTGATGGCGATGTGCAGCGGTGCGCTGCGCCGCTTCCTGAAGGAGCGCGGCCTGCTGCCCAAGAAGCCGCTGATCGCCGCAGTGCCGGTCAGCCTGCGCGGCGCCGACGACGACGCGATGAACAACCAGGTGTCGATGGTGCGCGTCGACCTGGCGACCGACATCGACGACCCGGCCGAGCGCTTCAAGGCGATCCATGCCTCGTCCGAGGCGGGCAAGGCGGTGGTCAGGGAGCTCAAGCCGGTGCTCGGCGTGGATCTGCCGGTCACCGGCGCGCCGTGGCTGTTGAGCGGCATGGCGTCGCTGATCGGCCGCTCGGGCCTGACGAGCCGCCTGCCCGCGGCCGGCAACGTCGCCATCTCCAACGTGCCGGGGCCGCCGGTGCCGCTGTACATGGCCGGCGCGCGCATGACCCACTTCTACCCGGTGTCGATCCCGTCGCACGGCATGGCGCTGAACATCACCGTGCAGAGTTACGCCGGCTCGCTCGAATTCGGGCTGACCGCATGCCGGCGCGTGCTGCCGCAGGACGAGTCGCACGAACTGATCGAGCACCTGCGCGCGGCGCTGCGGGAGATCCAGAACCTGCCGGGCCTGGCCGATGCTGCCGCGGCGGCGCCGCAGAAGAGTCTGCCCGCAGCGCCGGCACCGGCTGCACCAGGCAAGAAGGCTGCGAAGGCATCCCCGAGCAAGACGACCCCGGCGCGCAAGGCCACCGGCGGCAAGCCCAAGCGCGCGGCGGGCGAGGCCGGCAAGCGGGCGCACTGACCCAGACCCCACGGAGACAAAACCATGAACCCCAGCACCACCACCCGCGGCGCGCCGTCGCCATCCACCGCCAGCGGACCCTTGGACGCCGTGTTCTCGAAGATCAGCTGGCGCATCCTGCCGCTGCTGCTGATGTCCTACGTGATCGCCTACCTGGACCGCGTCAACATCGGCTACGCGCAGCTGCAGATGAAGCAGACGCTGCCCTGGGACACCACGGTGTACGGCCTGGGCGCGGGCATCTTCTTCATCGGCTACTTCATCTTCGAGGTGCCGAGCAACATGTTTCTCGAGAAGATCGGCGCGCGCAAGACGCTGCTGCGCATCATGGTCTGCTGGGGCATCGTCGCCGCCGGCATGATGTTCGTGCAGACGCCGACGCAGTTCTACGTGCTGCGCTTCCTGCTGGGGGCCTTCGAGGCCGGCTTCTTCCCCGGCGTCATCCTGTACTTCACCTACTGGTATCCGTCGGTGCGCCGCGGCCAGGTGATCGCGATCTTCCTGTCGGCGACGACCTTCGCCAGCATCATCGCCGGGCCGCTGTCCGGCGCCACGCTGAAGTACCTGGACGGCGTCAACGGCTGGCACGGGTGGCAGTGGCTGTTCCTGTCGCAAGGCGTGCCCGCGGTGCTGCTCGGCGTGCTCGTCTACCTGCTGCTCGACGACAAGCCGGCCGATGCGAAGTGGCTGTCGAGCAGCGAGAAGAACCTGGTGCAGCACGCCCTGACCCACGACGTGAAGGACATCGAGAGCGAGGGCGAGGGCGCGACGCACGGCAAGATGCTGCGCGACCCGCGCATCTGGCTGCTTGCGCTGGCCTACTTCCTGATGCTCGGCGCGACCTACGCGATCGTGTTCTGGCTGCCGACGCTGGTGCAGAGCTGGGGCATCAAGGACATGATGCAGATCGGCCTGCTCACCGCCATCCCCAGCGTCGTCGGCATCGTCGGCATGATCCTGATGGGGCGCCACTCCGACAAGCACCACGAGCGGCGCTGGCACTTCGCCACGGCCGTGGCCATCGCCGCCGGCGGCCTGGGGTTGACGAGCATGCTGCAGGGCAACCTGGTGGCCTCGCTGGTGGCGATGTCGATCGCCTCGATCGGCATCTCCTCGGTGACGCCGCTGTTCTTCACGCTGGTCAGCGAGTACCTGGCGGCCCGCGTCGCGGCCGTCGGCATCGCGATGATCAGCAGCCTGGGCAACCTCGGGCCGGCCGTCACCCCTTACTTCAACGGCCTGATCCTGAAGACCACCGGCAGCAACGCCTATGCGCTGTACATGATCCTCGTGATGTACTTGCTGTCCGGCATCCTGCTGCTCGCCACGGTGCGCCCGGCGCGCAACGCGCCGCAAGGCGCCGGGTGAGCCGAGACGCTGCTTCCTTGTCTGCTTCCGGCTCTTCCGACTTTGCAGTCAAGAGGTCATCGACATGCCCCGACCCGCCCAGCACTACCTGGACTACATGCGCGCCCACGCGGCCGAATTCGTCACCGTGCGCCGGCAGATCCACCAGAACCCGGAGCTCGGTTTCGAGGAGCACGCCACCAGCGCGCTGGTGGCCGAGCGCCTGACGGCCTGGGGCTACGAGGTCGAGCGCGGCCTGGGCCGGACCGGCGTGGTGGGCCGGCTGCGCCGCGGCGACGGCGCGCGCACGATCGGCCTGCGCGCCGACATGGACGCGCTGCCGATCGAGGAGAAGACCGGCCTGGCCTACCGCAGCGGCCGCCCGGGCATCATGCATGCGTGCGGCCACGACGGCCACACCGCGATACTGCTCGGCGCCGCCAAGTATCTGGCCGAAGAAGGCTGCTTCTCGGGCACGCTGAACCTGATCTTCCAACCGGCCGAAGAGGGCCTGGGCGGCGCGACGCGGATGATCGACGACGGCCTGTTCGACAAGTACCCCTGCGACGCGGTCTTCGCGATGCACAACGCGCCGGGCTTTGCGCAGGGCCACCTGGGGTTCCGCACCGGACCGACGCTGGCTTCGTCGGACTACGCCACCGTCACGCTCACCGGTGTCGGCGGGCACGGCGCGATGCCGCACCAGGCGGCCGATCCGATCGTCGCCGCCGCCACCCTCGTGCTGGCGCTGCAGACCATCGTGTCGCGCAACGCCGACCCGATGCAGGCGGCGATCGTCACCATCGGCGCCATCCATTCCGGCAACGCGAACAACGTGATCCCGCAGACCGCGGTGCTGGAGATCAGCGTGCGTGCGCTCGACCGCGAGGTGCGCACGCTGATCGAAAGGCGGCTGAAGACGATCGTCACGGCGCAGGCCGAGAGCTTCGGCGTGCGCGCGCAGATCGACTACCGCAAGGGCTACGCGGTGCTCGTCAACACGCCGGCGGAAACCGAGTTCGCGCGCCGCATCGGGCTGGAACTGGTCGGCGCCGGGCATGTGGTGGCCGAGGCCCCGGCCAGCACCGGCAGCGAGGACTTCGCCTTCATGCTGGAGAAGCGCCCGGGCTGCTACCTGTTCATCGGCAATGGCGCGGGCGACGAGCATGGCGCGTGCATGATCCATAACCCGGGCTACGACTTCAACGACGGCAACCTGCCGATCGGCGCGGCCTACTGGGCCTTGCTGGCGGAGAGCTGGCTGCAGTGAATCGTGGCCCGGGCCCGAGGGGCCGCGCCGCCTGTCCGAAACTGACCCGGCAAGCGGGCGGAAATGCCCTTTCGCCGCTGCAGCCGGCAGGCGAAGATCGTCGCAACGCCCGAGGGAAGGTTCCGCCGTCCACACGCCGATGAATTTCGAGGCCACCGAAGACCGCCGCATGCTCGCGGACACGCTCGGCCGCTTCGTCAAGGCGCAATACGGCTTCGCCGCGCGCGACCGCATCGCCAAGTCGGCGCTCGGCCACAGCCCTGAGTTGTGGCGCCGCTTCGGCGAACTGGGTGCGATCGGCGCGCTGTTCGCCGAGGCCGACGGCGGCTTCGGCGGCAGCGGCTTCGACATCGCGGTGGTCTTCGAACAGCTGGGCCGCGGCCTGGTCGTCGAGCCCTTCCTCGGCAGCGCGGTGCTGGCGGGCGGTGCGATCGCCGCGGCCGGCAACGCGGCGCAGCGCGACGCACTGGCCGGGATCATCGCCGGCACGCGCATCGCGGCCTTCGCGCATGGCGAGCCCGACGCGCACTACGAGCTGGCGCGCGTCTCGACGCGCGCCCGACGCCAGGGCCGGGACTGGGTGCTCGCCGGTGCCAAGGCGGTCGTGCACCACGCCGAGGCCGCGGACCTGTTCGTCGTCAGCGCGCGCACGGCGGGCGCCATCGACGACGCGGCCGGCATCTCGCTGTTCCTGGTGCCGGCGACGGCGGCCGGCCTGTCGCTGCGCGGGTATCCGACTATCGACGGCGCTCGCGCGGCCGAGCTCACGTTGAGCGGCGTCGGTGTCGGCGCCGAGGCCCTGTTGGGTACAGAAGGCACCGGCCACGCGACGCTGGAGAAGGTGGTCGGCGCCGGCCTCCTCGCGCTGTGCGCCGAGAGCCTGGGCGCGATGGAGGCGGCCAAGGAAGCGACGCTCGAGCACCTGCGCACGCGCCGGCAGTTCGGCGTGCCGATCGGCAGCTTCCAGGCCCTGCAGCACCGCATGGCCGACCTGCTGATCGAGATCGAGCAGGCGCGCTCGGCGGTGATCAACGCCGCCGCGGCCTTCGACGCCGAGCGCACGCTGCGCGAGCGCGCGCTGTCGGCCGCCAAGGCCACCATCGGCCGTGTCGGCACGCAGGTGGCCGAAGAGAGCATCCAGCTGCACGGCGGCATCGGCATGACCTGGGAACTGCCGCTGGCCCACTACGCCAAGCGGCTGGTGATGATCGACCACCAGCTCGGCGACGAAGACCATCACCTCGCGCGCTACATCGCGCTCGGGCGCGGCCGCGCCTGATCGACAGGAGAACCCACACCTTGACCCCAACCTACCTGCGGCTGCGCCAACTCTGCCTGGTCGCGGCCGACCTGGCGCCGGTGGAACAAGACCTGTGCGCCGTCTTCGGCGTGCGCGTGTGCCGGCGCGATCCCGACGTGGCGCATTTCGGCCTGCGCAACGTGATCATGCCTTTCGGCACCAGCTTCGTCGAAGTCGTCGCACCGCTGCGGGAAGGCACGCCCGCCGGCCGCTACCTGGAGCGCCGCCAGGGCGCCGGCGGCTACATGGTGATCCTGGACAGCGAAGCGCTGCCGCGCTGGCGCGCGCATGTCGAGGCCATCGGTGTGCGCATCGCCGCGCCGCTGGCCGTCGGCGACTACGAAGGCATGCAATTGCACCCGCGCGACACCGGCGGCGCGCTGCTCGAGATCAACACCACGCGCAACGGCGCCGACCTGCACGGCCCCTACGGCCCGGCCGGGCCGCACTGGCCCGCTGCGGTGTGCGACGAGCGTGTGCTGGGCATCGTCGGCGCCGTGCTGCAGGCGCACGATCCGGCCGCGCTGGCCGCACGCTGGGGCCGCATCCTGCAGCGCGAGCTCGAGTCCGATGCCGGCAGCTGGAACCTGCAGCTGGACAATGCCCGACTGCGCTTCGTGGCGGCGCGCGACGATCGCGGCGAAGGCCTGGCCGGCATCGAGCTGGCCGTGCGCGACGCCGCCGCCATCCGCGCCACCGCGCAGGCGCGCGGCCTGGCGGCCGATGCGGCGGGCGTGTGCGTCGGCGGCGTGCACTTCGCGCTGCATGCGACAGCCCCACCGCGCGGCGTGCGCTGACGGCTGCCAAATCCTCAACCCTCCCAAGGACGACCCCAATGGACTACGAACAGATCAGCTTGCACGTCGCGGACCACGTGCTCACCGTCACGCTGAACCGGCCCGACAAACTCAACGCCTGGACGCAGCGCATGGAAGCCGAGTTCCGGCAGGCGATCGAAAGCGCCGCCACCGACGCGTCTGTGCGTGCCATCGTGATCACCGGCGCCGGCCGCGGCTTCTGCGCCGGGGCCGACATGGCCATCCTCGAGGCGGGCGTGGCCGGCAAGCTGTCGGCCGACGACCGGCCGCAGCCGGCGCCTGCCGCCGCGAAGAGCGGCCTGGAAGCCAGCTACGGCCACCGCTTCAGTTGGCTGCTGCGCGTGCCCAAGCCGGTCTTCGCGGCGATCAACGGGCCGGTGGCCGGCATCGGCCTGTGCATGACGCTGTTCTGCGATTTCCGCTACATGGCCCAGGGCCAGAAGCTGACCACCGCCTTCGCCAAGCGCGGCCTGATCGCCGAACACGGCGCCTCGTGGATGCTGCCGCGGCTGGTGGGCGTGACGAACGCGCTCGACCTGCTGTTCAGCGCGCGCACGCTGCTGACCGAAGAGGCTGCCGCGCTGGGCCTGGTCAAGCCGCTGCCGGGCGAGGGCTTCCTGCCGGCCGTGCAGGCCATCGCGGCGGCGCTGGTGCGCGAGGCGTCGCCGCGCTCCATCGGCGTCATCAAGCGGCAGGTCTACGACAGCCTGATGCAGAACCTGGACGAGGCCTGGCGCCAGGCCGATGCCGCAATGCTCGAGTCCTTCGGCAGCGAAGACTTCCGCGAGGGGGTGGCGCATTTCCTCGAGCGCCGGGCGCCGGCCTTCACCGGTCGATGAGCGCTGTGCGGGCCGGAACCCGGCGAGCGCGTCGATGGACCTGAGCTTCACCGCGGAAGAGCAGGCCTTCCGTGACGAGGTGCGAAGCTTCCTCGCCGACCAGCTGCCGCCACAACTGTCCGACAAGGTGCGCCGGGGCGTGCGCCTGGGCAAGGCCGACTACGAACAGTGGCATGCCATCCTGCACGCGCGCGGCTGGTTCGCGCGGCATTGGCCCGTGGCCTACGGCGGCACCGGCTGGAGCGCGGTGCAGTCGACCATCTTCGACACCGAGTGCGCGCTGGCGCATGCACCACCGATCGCCTCGTTCGGGCTGCTGATGCTGGCGCCGGTGCTGATCAAGTACGGAACCGAGGCACAGCAGCGCCGCTGGCTGCCGCGCATCCTGGACGGCACGGACTGGTGGTGCCAGGGCTATTCCGAACCCGGCGCGGGCTCGGACCTGGCCGCGCTGCAGACCACGGCGGTGCGCGAGGGCGAGCACTATGTCGTCAACGGCCAGAAGACCTGGACCACGCTGGGCCAGCACGCCAACATGATGTTCTGCCTGGTGCGCACCGACCGCGAGGCGCCCAGGCAGGCCGGCATCAGCTTCCTGCTGATCGACCTGAAGACGCCGGGCGTGCAGGTGCGGCCGATCATGCTGCTCGACGGCGAGCCCGAGGTCAACGAGGTCTTCTTCAGCGATGTCCGCGTGCCGGCGGAAAACCGGGTGGGCGAGGAGAACCAGGGCTGGACCTGCGCCAAGTACCTGCTGACCTACGAGCGCACCGGCATCGCCGGCGTCGGCCGGGCGCGGGCGCTGCTCGGGCAGCTGAAGCGCTTCGCCGAGCGGCAGCACAAGAACGGCCGGCCGCTGGCCGACGACCCGCTGTTCGCGCGCCGGCTGGCGCTGGTCGAAATCGAGCTGGAGAACATGGCGACGACGAACCTGCGCACGATCGCCGCAGTCGACCCCGCCGGCGCGCCCGGTGCCGCCAGTTCGATGCTGAAGATCCGCGGCACGCAGATCGCGCAGGAGATCGCGTCGCTGTACCGGCGCGCGATGGGGCCCTACGCGCTGCCCTTCATCGCCGAGGCGCTGGAGGACGGCGATACGGCCGCGCCGGTCGGGCCCGAGGATGCGGCCCCGGCCGCGGCGCGCTACTTCAGGTTCCGCGCGATGTCGATCTACGGCGGCTCCAACGAGATCCAGAAGAACATCATCGCCAAGACGATCCTCGGTCTGTGAGGGCCCGCTCGAGGAGCCTCGCGAGCCGGCGGGACCCTGGCGCGGCTGGGCCTGCACCCGCCTCTACGGTGCATCGGCCGCCTACCGACCGGAACGGGCCGTACTGCCAGCCCCACCGTCGGCGCATTCGGCACCAGGGCCTTGGACCGGCGGGGACTGCGAGGCGCCGCCAACATCTCACGTGCCGAGGGGTCGTTACCGATTCACAAGCGGGGGTCGCGCATGCTTAGATAATGTTCGCCTCGAAAGAGGGTGCACCGACGGGCCTGTCCTGCCTGGCTGGATGTCGCCCGGGAGACAAAGCGTGCAGCCCACCGATACCTCGAGCCCCACCTATTTCCACAAGGTGGTGGACTGCCAATGGGCCTGCCCGGCCCACACCCCGGTCCCCGAATACATCCGCCTGATCGCGCAGGGTCGCTACAGCGACGCCTACATGGTCAACTGGGTGAGCAACGTCTTCCCCGGCATCCTCGGCCGCACCTGCGACCGGCCGTGCGAACCGGCCTGCCGCCGCGGCCGGGTCGAGGACCAGAACCTGGACAAACCGGAGCCGGTGGCGATCTGCCGGTTGAAGCGCGTCGCCGCCGACCACAAGGACGACATCCGGGACCGGCTGCCGAAGGCCGAAGCGCGCAACGGCAAGCGGGTCGCCTGCGTCGGCGCCGGGCCGGCGTCGCTGACCGTCGCGCGCGACCTGGCGCCGCTCGGCTACCACGTCACGGTGTTCGACGCCGAGCCGCGGGCCGGCGGCTTCATGTGGAGCCAGATCCCGCGCTTTCGCCTGCCGGAGAGCGTGATCGCCGAGGAGACCGGCTACGTCCTCGACATGCCGCACGTGCAGTTCGTCGCCGAGCGGCGCATCGCGTCGATGAAGGCGCTGCTGGCCGAGGACTTCGACGCGGTCTTCGTCGGCTGCGGCGCGCCGCGCGGCCGCGACCTCGACATTCCCGGCCGCAAAGAGGCGGCCGACTCGATCCGGATCGGCATCGACTGGCTGGCGTCGGTGTCCTTCGGCCACGTCAAGAGCGTCGAGCCGCGGGTGATCGTGCTCGGCGGCGGCAACACCGCGATGGACTGCTGCCGCTCGGCGCGGCGCCTGGGCGGCCGCGACGTCAAGGTGATCGTGCGCAGCCCCTTCGACCAGATGAAGGCGTCCCCCTGGGAGAAGGAGGACGCGATGCACGAGGGCATCCCGATCATCGACAACCACGTGCCGAAGGCCTTCCTGCACGAAGGCGGCCGGCTGGTGGGCATGCGCTTCGAGATCGTCGAGGCGGTGTTCGACGCGCAGGGCCGGCGCACGCTGAAGCCCACCGGCCGGGAAGCCACCTTCGACTGCGACGAGGTGCTGATCGCCGTCGGCCAGGAAAACGCGTTCCCGTGGATCGAGCGCGACGCCGGCATCGAGTTCGACCGCTGGGGCCTGCCGGTGCTGAACGACAAGACGCTGCAGTCGAGCCGGCCGGAGGTGTTCTTCGGCGGCGACGCGGCCTTCGGCCCGAAGAACATCATCACCGCGGTCGCGCACGGCCACGAGGCGGCGGTGTCGATCGACCGCTACCTGCAGGGCGAGGACGTCAACCGGCGGCCGCCGCCGCACACCACGCTCGTCTCGCAGAAGATGGGCATCCACGAGTGGAGCTACGACAACGCGGTCTCCACCGACGCGCGCTTCAAGGTGCCGTGGGCCAAGGCCGAAGCCGCGCTGGCGAGCATCAAGGTCGAGGTCGAACTCGGCTTCGACGCCGAGACCGCCTGGCGCGAGACGCAGCGCTGCCTGAACTGCGACGTGCAGACCAGCTTCACGCAGAAGCTGTGCATCGAGTGCGACGCCTGCGTCGACATCTGCCCGACCGACTGCATCACCTTCACCGACAACGGCGACGAGGCCGAACTGCGCACGCGGCTGAAGGCGCCGTCGACCAACCTGGCGCAGGCGCTGTACGTCAGCGGCCCGCTGAAGACCGGGCGCGTGCTGGTCAAGGACGAAGACGTCTGCCTGCACTGCGGCCTGTGCGCCGAACGCTGCCCGACCGGAGCCTGGGACATGCAGAAGTTCTTCCTCGAGATGGCCCACGCCGGGCCGGCCTGCCGCGACGCGGCGCCGGCGCGGCGGGCGGTGGAGGCCACGGCATGAGGCGCCAGCGCATCGAGGCGGTGAACGACTTCGTCGTCAAGTTCGCCAACGTCAACGGCTCGGGCTCGGCGTCGGCGAACGAGCTGTTCGCGAAGGCGATCATCCGGATGGGGGTGCCGGTCAGCCCGCGCAACATCTTCCCGAGCAACATCCAGGGGCTGCCGACCTGGTACGAGGCGCGGGTCAGCGAGGCCGGCTGGCTGGGCCGGCGCGGCGGGGTCGACCTGGCGGTGGCGATGAACCCGCAGACCTGGGCCCAGGACGTAGCCGAAGTCGAGACCGGGGGCTACCTGTTCTACGACTCGACGCGGCCGATCGCCGCCGAAGAGTTCCGCGACGACGTGCACGTGATCGGCATGCCGATCACCGAGATCTGCAACGCGACCTACGACGACCCGCGCCAGCGCCAGCTGTTCAAGAACATCCTGTACGTCGGCGCGCTGGCCCAACTGCTGGGCATCGAGATCGGCGTGATCGAGCAGCTGTTCTCCGAGCAGTTCCGCGGCAAGGAGAAGCTGCTGAGCTCGAACGTGCGCGCGCTGCACCTGGGCCGCGACTTCGTCGCCGAACACCTGAGCGTCGACGCGGTGGGGCTGAAGATCCAGCGCCGCGACAAGGTCGGCAAGCGCATCCTGGTCGACGGCAACTCGGCGGCGGCGCTGGGCTGCGTCTACGGCGGCGCGACCGTCTGCGCCTGGTACCCGATCACGCCGTCGTCGTCGGTGGCCGAGGCCTTCCAGCGCTACTGCCAGCGGCTGCGCACCGACCCCGCGACCGGCGAGCGCCGCTACGCGATCGTGCAGGCCGAGGACGAGATCGCGTCGATCGGCATGGTCACGGGGGCCGGCTGGAACGGCGCGCGCGCGTTCACCGCGACCTCGGGTCCGGGCGTGAGCCTGATGACCGAGTTCATCGGCCTGGCCTACTTCGCCGAGATCCCGGTGACGATCATCGACGTGCAGCGCGGGGGGCCCTCGACCGGCATGCCGACGCGCACGCAGCAGGCCGACATCCTGAGCTGCGCTTACGCCTCGCACGGCGACACCAAGCACGTGCTGCTGTTCCCGGAGGATCCCTACGAGTGCTTCGAGCATTCGGCCGCCGCGCTCGACCTGGCCGAGCGGCTGCAGACGCCGGTGTTCGTGATGACCGATCTCGACATCGGCATGAACCAGCGGTTGTGCGAGCCCTTCGAATGGGACGAAGCCCGACGCTACGACCGCGGCAAGATCATGACCGCCGAGATGCTCGAGGCCGGGCGCGACTTCGGCCGCTACAAGGACGTCGACGGCGACGGCATCCCGTGGCGCACGCTGCCCGGCACGCACCCGACGAAGGGCAGCTACTTCACGCGCGGCACCACCCGCGACGAATACGCCCGCTACTCCGAGACCGGGCGCGACTACCTGCGCAACATGCAGCGGCTGAACGACAAGTTCCGCACCGCGGCGACGTTGGTGCCGCAGCCGGTGCCGCGCGCGGCGGCGAAGAAGACGCGCATGGGCGTGATCTACTTCGGCTCGACCAGCCCGGCGATGGACGAGGCCCTCGACCGCCTGGCGGCCGAGGAGGTCCACGTCGACGCGCTGCGCCTGCGCGCCTTCCCGTTCCCCGCCAGCGTGTCCGAGTTCATCGACGCGCACGACGAGGTCTTCGTCGTCGAGCAGAACCGCGATGCGCAGATGCGCAGCCTGCTGATCAACGAGCTGGCGGTCGCGCCGTCCAAGCTGTTCGCGGTGCTGCACTACGACGGCACGCCGATCACCGCGCGCTTCGTCACGCAGGCGATCCAGCGCCACCTCGAGGCGCGCCAGAACGAGATCTTCCGCAAGGCGAGGAGCACATGACCTGGATCGCCAAGCCCCGGCTGCACCACCCGACGCTGGCCGTCAACAAGGTCGGCTACACCCGCCGCGACTACGAAGGCAAGATCAGCACGCTGTGCGCCGGCTGCGGTCACGACAGCATCAGCGCCGCGATCATCCAGGCCTGCTGGGAGCTGGACATCCAGCCGCACCAGGTGGCCAAGCTGTCGGGCATCGGCTGCTCGAGCAAGACGCCGGACTACTTTCTCGGCGCGAGCCACGGCTTCAACACCGTGCACGGCCGCATGCCGAGCGTGCTCACCGGCGCCGCGCTGGCCAACCGCGAGCTGCTGTACCTCGGCATCTCCGGCGACGGCGACTCGGCGTCGATCGGCCTGGGCCAGTTCGCGCACGCGATGCGGCGCGGCGTGCGCATGGTCTACATCGTCGAGAACAACGGCGTCTACGGCCTGACCAAGGGCCAGTTCAGCGCCACCGCCGACCGCGGCTCGACCTCGAAGAAGGGGGCGGTCAACCCCGAGTCGCCGGTCGACCTGGTCGGCATGGCGCTGCAGCTCGGTGCGACCTACGTCGCGCGCGGCTTCTCCGGCGACAAGGCGCAGCTGGTGCCGCTGATCGAGGGCGCGATCCGCCACGGCGGCGCGGCCTTCATCGACGTCATCAGCCCCTGCGTCGCGTTCAACAACCACGAAGGCAGCACGCGCAGCTACGACTACGTGCGCGAGCACAACGACGCGGTCAGCCGGATCGACTTCATCGACCTCGCGCAGGAGGTGAAGGCCGAACCGGCGCCGGGCGACGTGCTCGAACTGCCGCAGCACGACGGCACGGTGATGCGCCTGCGCAAGCTGCACGCCGGCTACGACCCGACCGACCGCGTCGCGGCGATGAACCACGTGCAGGCGCTGCAGGCGCGCGGGGAGGTCGTGACCGGGCTGCTCTACGTCGACCCGAACGCGACCGACCTGCACGCCGCGCTGAACACCGCACGCCGGCCGCTGAACCGGCTCGGCGAGGCGGAGCTTTGCCCCGGCGCGGCGGCGCTCGAGAAGATCAACGCGGCACTGCGCTGAGGCATTGCTCCCCCTCCCCGCGGGCAGGGAGCGGGCAGGGCTGAGAGGCGCTGGGCGCTGGGCGGCCCGCTTGCTCTACCGCGCGGAACGCCTGCCGCTCACGCCGGCTCCAGCCCGATCACCAGGCGCTGCCCGAGCAGGCTTACCGCTTCGGCGATGCGCGGCAACTTGGAACCGTAGTGCGGGTCGAGCAGCCGGCGCACTTCCTTCTCGTCGACGCCCAGCTGCTTGGCCAACTGCATCTTGCTGATGCCCGCCTCGCGCATGGCCACGTACAGCGCTGCCTTCGCCACCGTCTCGGCCGGCGGGGCGACCAGGCGCTCGCGGCGACGAGCCTTGCTCGGCTCGGGGAAGTCGACGCCGTCGAGCATGTAGGCGGCGAATACCTCATCCATCGCATCGGCCGCCTGCGCCAGCGCGTCCTGCTCGTCCTCGCCCTGTGTCACCAGCGGCGGCAGGTCGCGGCAGGTGACGACCCAGCCGCCTTCTTCGGCCGCGGCCAACATCACCGGATACTGGAAGCGCTTCATGGGGAACCCTCGTCACAAATCGCCCGGCTTGATGCCGAGCTGGCTGCACATGGCGTGAAAGGTGCCGGTCTTCAGCTCATCCTTCGGATTGCGCACGATCGTGACCGTCGAGCCGAAGTACAGCGTCTGGTGGCGCCCTTTCCGCGCGAAGCATTCAACACCACCGTCACTCCTCTGGACTTGCCGAGCACCTTCACCTTGCGGATGAACTCGTTGCCGGTCATGCCCCATTCTCGGACGAAAACGTCCGAACGGCAAGGCTGACCTCAAAGGCGAGTGCCGCCAGTCGGCCCCGAAGGTGGTGCCTGACTTGACTGCCACCGGCTGCGGTTCCGAGCCCACCGGCCGCAGTAGATCGACGTCCAGTCCTGGACGAAGCTGCTGCGACAGGACGAGATGTCCGAGCGCCGGCCGCGATCGGCCTCGGCCGACATCAGCCCCTGCGTCGCGTTCAACAACCACGAAGGCAGCACGCGCAGCTGCGACTGCGTGCGCGAGCACAACGACGCGGTCAGCCGGATCGACTTCATCGGCCTCGCGCAGGAGGTGAAGGCCGAACCGGCGCCGGGCGACGTGCTCGAACTGCCGCAGCACGACGGCACGGTGATGCGCCTGCGCAAGCTGCATGCCGGCTACGACCCGACCGACCGGGTCGCGGCGATGAACCACGTGCAGGCGCTGCAGGCGCGCGGCGAGGTCGTGACCGGGCTGCTCTACGTCGACCCGGACGCGACCGACCTGCACGCCGCGCTGAGCACCGCACGCCGGCCGCCGAACCGGCTCGGCGAGGCGGAGCTTTGCCCCGGCGCGGCGGCGCTCGAGAAGATCAACGCGGCACTGCGCTGAGCGCGCGCAGCGCCGCCGCGCCGAGCGCGACGAACAGCGCCAGGCTCCACAGCTCGTAGGGCACGCCGAGCAGGTCGACGGCGGCGTCGATGCAGCTCGCGCGCGGCTGGAAGATCTCCGGCAGCCAGGCGTCGAGCTGCAGCCCGCTGACGATGCGGTCGGCCAGCGTCAGGTTGCACGACTCCGACTTCGCGGCGACGCGGTTCTGCCAGAGCGCGGCGGCGATGCCGGCGAGCGCGAGCGCCGCGACCAGCGCTGCGGCCAGGCGTCGGCCGAGACCGTGCAGCGCGAGCCCGAGCAGCGCGACGAGCGCGATCACGACGAAGATCAGCCGCTGCAGGATGCACCACGGGCACGGCTGCATGTCGAACCGGTGCTGCGATACCAGCGCCAGCGCCACCGATGCGGCTGCGGCGAGCGCGATGCCGGCGAGCAGCGTGGCCGCGCCCGGCCTCACGCGACTTCGGCGATCAGCTCGATCTCGACGCAGGCGCCCATCGGCAGCTGCGCGACGCCGAACGCGCTGCGCGCGTGCGCGCCGACCTCCTTGCCGAAGACCTCGACCAGCAGTTCCGAGCAGCCGTTGGTCACCAGGTGGTGCTCGGTGTAGGTCGGCGCGCTGTGGACCAGGCTCAGCACCTTGACGATGCGCCGCACCTGAGCCAGGTCGCCGACGGCCGCCTGCAGCGTGCCCATCAGGTCGATCGCGACCGCACGCGCCGCGGCCTTGCCCTCGTCGGTGCTCATCGTCGCGCCGAGCTGGCCGACCCAGGGCTTGCCGTCGCGCCGCGCGATGTGGCCGGACACGAACACGAGGTTGCCGGTGCGCACGAAAGGCACGTAAGCCGCGGCCGGCACCGCCAGCGGCGGCAGCGTGATGCCGAGGGACTGCAGGCGCTGCGGAATCGACATGGCGCGGGCCCGGGTTCGAGGGAGGGCGGCATCCTACACTGCGGCGATGCCCGCCCACGGCCCGCCGCGACCGCCCGTGCCGGCGACCGCCGGGCTGCGCCTGGCCGGCGGCCTGCTCGCCTGGCTCGGCGGCAGCGCGCTGCAGCTGCAGCAGCCGATGCTGTGGCCGGCGACCGCCTACGTCGCGCTGCTGGCGGGCGCGCTGATCGTGGCGATCGTCGGTTTCGGGCCCGCGGCGCGGGGGTCGGCAGGCGGGCTGCGCGGCGGCGGGCGCCTGCTGATCCTCGGCAGCGCGCTCGCGGCGGCCGCCTTCGCGGGCACCGGCCTGCGCGCAGGCGACCGGCTGCCTGGCCTGCTGGGCTACGAGGTCGACTGCGTGCACGACCGCGCGGCGTCCACGGTGCAGGTGCTGGCCGAATCGCCCTGGATCACCCGG
>JAFLDG010000179.1 GCA_017302495.1 Burkholderiales bacterium | reverse complement strand
GCCGCCAACCTCGAGGCGATCGGGCGCGAGGTCGTCGCGGCGCGCCGCCTCGCCGGCGGCCGCGGCCTGATCGCGATGAACGTGATGCGCGCGATCGGCGACTATGCGGCCCACGTCCGGCGCTCGCTCGAGGCCGGGGTCGACATGGTCGTCGTCGGCGCCGGCCTGCCGCTGGACCTGCCCGAACTCGCCGCCGACCATCCGCGCGCGCTGCTCGTGCCGATCCTGTCCGACGCACGCGGCGTCGCGCTGATCCTCAGGAAGTGGGAGCGCCGCAAGCGCCTGCCCGACGCGATCGTGATCGAACATCCGCGCCTGGCTGGCGGCCATCTCGGCGCGGCCCGGATCGCCGACCTGGGCGATACGCGCTTCGACTTCGAGCGTGTGCTGCCGGAATCGATCGAGTTCATCCGCCGGGCGGGGCTCGAGCGCGAGATCCCGCTGATCGCCGCCGGCGGCATCCGCAGCCACGCGGACATCGCGCGCGTGCAGGCACTCGGCGCCGCCGGGGCGCAGATCGGCACGCCGTTCGCGGTCACCGCCGAAGGCGACGCGAGCGAGGACTTCAAGCGCGTGCTGGCCGAGGCGGGCGACGACGACATGGTCGAATTCACCAGCGTCGCCGGGCTGCCGGCGCGGGCGGTCGCGACGCCGTGGCTGAAGGCCTACCTGAAGATCGAGTCGAAGCTGCAGCGCGTGGCGCACGCGAAGCGCCGTTGCACGAAGGCCTTCGACTGCCTGGCGCAGTGCGGCCTGCGCGACGGGCTCGCCGGCTGGGGCCAGTTCTGCATCGACAACCAGCTCGCCGCCGCGCTGCGTGGCGACGTCCGGCACGGGTTGTTCTTCCGTGGCGTCGGCGCGCTGCCGTTCGGGGCGCAGATCCGCAGCGCGCGCGAGCTGGTCGAGCGGCTGCTGCTGCGCGCGGCGCCGGCGCCGACCGAAGCCGACCTCGCTGCCGCGGCGGCCTGAGAGCGCCCCCAGGCCGGCCTTGCCTGCCGCCCCCTGCGGGGGAATGAGCAAAGTGGCGAAGCCACATTTGCTCATGAGCCCGTGAAGACATGAATCGCGCCCGCGCGGCGTGGACGGAAGGCGGCCCGGGCCCGGCCGGGCCGGCACGCACAAACTAGAATGCCCGGCTTCGCCGCCGCCGGACCGCATGCGTCCGCGCGGCCCGCCCGGGTCGCTCGTGTGGCCGATGCCGCCCGAACCCTGCAGAGGATCCCGCCGTGTTCATCTCCGACGCCTTCGCCCAGACCGCCTCCGGCAGCCCCGAGTCGAGCCTGCTCAGCCTGCTGCCGCTGGTACTGATGTTCGTGGTGCTGTACTTCATCATGATCCGGCCGCAGATGAAGCGGCAGAAGGAGCACAAGGCGATGGTCGAGGCACTGGCCAAGGGCGACGAGGTCGTGCTCGGCGGCGGCGTGCTCGGCCGGATCTCGAAGATCGGCGACAGCTACCTGCACGTCGAGGTTGCCAACGGCGTCGAGCTGCAGGTGCAGCGCGCGTCGGTGGTGCAGGTGCTGCCGAAGGGCACCTTCAAGTAGACCGGCGCCCGGCCCGCGCGGCGCGCGAGCGCGCGCACGCAGGCCGTCGCCCGCAGCCGAGCCCGCGATGAACCGCTACCCGCTCTGGAAGTACGCGATCCTCGGGGTCGCGCTGCTGATCGGCGTTCTCTACACGCTGCCCAATTTCTTCGGCGAGGCGCCGGCGGTGCAGGTGTCGAGCGCGAAGGCCACGGTCAAGCTCGACGCCGGCTTCGCCGGCCGCGTGCAGCAGCTGCTCGAAGGCGCGGGCCTGAAGCCCGACCTGGTGCAGTTCGACGGCAGCTCGGTCAAGGCCCGCCTGGCCGACACCGACACCCAGATCCGCGCGCGCGACGTGCTCGACAAGGCGCTGAACCCGGACCCGGCCGACCCGCGCCACATCGTCGCGCTGAACCTGCAGTCGCGCTCGCCGGCGTGGCTGGCACGGCTGCACGCGCTGCCGATGTACCTGGGGCTCGACCTGCGCGGCGGCGTGCACTTCCTGATGCAGGTCGACATGAAGGCCGCGCTGACGAAGAAGGCGGAAGCCGTCACCGGCGACATGCGCACGCTGCTGCGCGAGAAGAACGTGCGCCACGCCGGCATCGCGCGCGTCGGCGACACGGTCGAGCTGCGCCTGCGCGACGAGCCGACGCTGCGCGCCGCGCAGGCGCTGCTGAGCGAGCAGCTGCCCGACTGGCAGTGGGCCGCGGCCGCCGACGGCGGCGCCGAGCCCCGGCTCGTCGGCACGCTGAAACCGGTGGCGGCGCGGGCGGTGCAGGAGCAGGCGCTGAAGCAGAACATCACGACGCTGCACAACCGCGTCAACGAACTCGGCGTGGCCGAGCCGGTGATCCAGCAGCAGGGCCTGGACCGCGTCGTCGTGCAGCTGCCGGGGGTGCAGGACACGGCCAAGGCGAAGGACATCATCGGCCGCACCGCGACGCTCGAGCTGCGCATGGTCAACGAGAGCGCCGAGGCGCGCGAAGCCGAACGCGGCGCAGGCCCGGTACCCTTCGGCAGCGAACGCTTCGTCGAGCGCAACGGCGCGCCGGTGATCGTCTACCGCCAGGTGATCCTGACCGGCGACAACCTCACCGACGCGCAGGCCGGCTTCGACAGCCAGACGCAGGAGCCGGCGGTGCACCTGACGCTGGACGCGAAGGGCGCGCGCATCTTCCGCGACATCACGCGCGAGAGCGTCGGCAAGCGCATGGCGATCCTGCTGTTCGAGAAGGGCAAGGGCGAGGTCGTCACCGCGCCGGTGATCCGCAGCGAGATCGCCGGCGGCCGGGTGCAGATCAGCGGCCGCATGACCACCGCCGAGGCCGCCGACACCGCGCTGCTGCTGCGCGCCGGCTCGCTCGCCGCGCCGATGGAGATCATCGAGGAGCGCACGATCGGGCCGAGCCTGGGCGCCGAGAACATCGCGATGGGCTTCGACAGCGTGCTCTACGGCTTCGTCGCGATCGCCGCGTTCATGTGCGCGTACTACCTGCTGTTCGGCGTCTTCAGCACGCTCGCGCTGGCCTTCAACCTGCTGCTGCTGGTGGCGGTGCTGAGCATGCTGCAGGCGACGCTGACGCTGCCCGGCATCGCCGCGATCGCGCTCACGCTGGGCATGGCGATCGACGCGAACGTGCTGATCAACGAGCGCGTGCGCGAGGAGCTGCGCTCCGGGCTGCCGCCGCAGCAGGCGATCGCCGTCGGCTACGAACGGGCCTGGGGCACGATCCTGGACTCGAACGTGACCACGCTCATCGCCGGCCTCGCGCTGCTGGCCTTCGGCTCCGGGCCGGTGCGCGGCTTCGCGGTCGTGCACTGCCTCGGCATCCTGACCAGCATGTTCTCGGCGGTGATGTTCTCGCGCGGCCTGGTCAACCTGTGGTACGGCGGGCGCAAGCGGCTGAAGTCGGTGTCGATCGGCCAGATCTGGCGGCCGGACGCGGCGGCCGCCAAGCCGCCGGCGAAGGCCTGAGCGGCACCACGGCAAGGGGCAGAGCCAGATGGAGTTCTTCCGGATCAAGCGCGACATCCCGTTCATGCGCTATGCGCTGGCGCTGAACGTCGTCTCGTTCGTGACCTTCGCGCTGGCGGTGTTCTTCCTCGTCACGCGCGGGCTGCACCTGTCGATCGAGTTCACCGGCGGCACGCTGATGGAGGTCGAGTACGCGCAGCCGGCCGACATCGCGCGCACGCGCGCCGCGGTCGAGCAGCTCGGCCTGGGCGAGGTGCAGGTGCAGAAGTTCGGCAGCTCGCAGGACGTGCTGGTGCGCCTGCCGGTGCGCGGCCAGGGCAAGGGCGACGAACTGGCGAGCCGCGCCTTCGCCGCGATCTGCGCCGCCGAGCAGGGCCGCGTCGGCACCCGGCAGTACACGACGCCGCAGGGCGAGGCCGTGAGCCGGCCGTCGTGCAGCCGCGCCGACGGCGCCGAGCCGGTGCGGCTGATGCGCACCGAGTTCGTCGGGCCATCGGTCGGCGCCGAGCTGGCGCGCGACGGCGCCTACGCGCTCGGCGCGACGATCCTCGGCATCATGCTGTACCTGAGCCTGCGCTTCGAGTGGAAGTTCGCGGTCGCCGGCATCATCGCGAACCTGCACGACGTGGTCATCATCCTCGGCTTCTTCGCGTTCTTCCAGTGGGAGTTCTCGCTCGCGGTGCTGGCCGCGGTGCTGGCGGTGCTCGGCTACTCGGTGAACGAGTCGGTGGTCATCTTCGACCGCATCCGCGAGACCTTCCGCAAGATGCGCAAGCTGAGCACGCCGCAGGTCATCGACCACGCGATCTCGCGCACCTGGAGCCGCACGATCATCACCCACGGCAGCACGCAGATGATGGTGCTGTCGATGCTGGTCTTCGGCGGGCCGACGCTGCACCACTTCGCGCTCGCGCTGACCATCGGCATCCTGTTCGGCATCTACTCGTCGATCTTCGTCGCCGCCGGCATCGCGATGTGGCTCGGCGTGAAGCGTGAGGATCTGGTCAAGTCCGCGACCAAGGAGGGCGATCCGAACGATCCGCACGCGGGGGCCGTGGTATAGAGTGGCCCAGCCGCTCCAGGCTCCGCAGCGACCCCCCCTTCCGCATGGCCAGCAGCGCCGACCACGCCCGCATCGCCGAGCAGGCGCGGCGCACCTTCGCCGAACAGCTGGTCAAGGGTCTGGCCGCGGTGGTCAACGGCCTGGCCGAGACCGCGTCGCGGCTGCTCGACCAGCCCGCCGAACACGCCCGCTTCGTGCGCCGGCGAGAACTGCTGCACGAACTGAACAAGGGCGCCGCGACCTGGCACAAGGCGATGGTGCACAGCCTGCGCAACGCGCTGCTCGTCGGCGCGTCGGCGGTGCGCAGCGGGGACCTGCCGCGCCCGGGCGGTTCGGCGGGGCTGACGCTGGTCGACGACGACACGATCGAGCGCGAGATCCTGACCTCGCGCCTGGCGCTCGCGATCATGGACCAGGCCGCCGCCGAGTTCAGCGACCTGCGCGCGCGGCTGTCGGCGCTCGAGAAGCGCAGCGAGCTGGAGCCGAACGACATGTTGCGCGCGCAGGTGCTGGCGCGCATCGCCGTCGACGCCTGGCGTTCGGCCGGCTGCAGCCTGGACAGCTGGCGCGAGCTGCAGGGCCCGCTGCACGACGATCTCGCGGCGCTGGTGGTCGAGGCCTATCACGAGGCGAACCGCTGGCTGGTGAGCCACGGCGTGATGGTCGAGGTCGACCTGCACCCGTTCATCCGCCGCTCGCGCAACGTGCCGATGGCGGGCGCGTCCGCCGCCGGTGGCGGCGGGTCCAGCGGCTACGGCGGCAGCTCCGGGTTCCGCAGCAGCGCGACCGGCGGCGGCCCCGGCGTCGGGCCCTCGGCCTTCGTCGCCCACGGCCCGGGCCAGGGCCCGGCCGGCGCGCCGGGCGGGGCCGGCACGGCGGGCGGGGCCGGGGGCGGGCGCGGGCCGGCGGGGGCAGGCCGGGGTGCGGTGGCCGAAGAGACCCGGCTGATGACCCAGGCCTCGCCGCTGGGTCGCGCCGGCGAGCGCGCCGAGGCGGTGCTCGGCCGGTTGAACCGGCTGGTCGCGCGCCAGGTGCAGGTCTTCGCCGACACGACGCGGGCGCATGCGCTGTCGCCCGGGCTCGCGCAGGCGATCAGCCAGCACGAGCAGGGGCTGCGCCGGCGCATCGCCGCGACCGGCCGGCGCGGTGCGCCGACCGTGACCACGCCGGCGCTGCTCGAGGAGCTGCAGCAGCGCAAGACGGCGCTGAAGCAGGCCGCGGCGACGCCGGAGGAGCGGGCGACGATCGAGATCGTCGCGCTGCTGTTCCAGAGCATCCTGACCGAGGAGCGCATCCCGGCGGCGGTGCGCGTGTGGTTCGCGCGGCTGCAGATGCCGGTGCTGCGCGTGGCCGTGACCGAGCCCGACTTCTTCGCCACGGTGGACCACCCGGCGCGGCGGCTGATCGACCGCATGGGCGCCTGCGTGCTCGGCTTCGACAGCTCCACCCGCACCGTCGGCGACGCGCTGGAAAAGGAGATCAAGCGCGTGGTCCAGGTGGTCGAGGCCTATCCCGACACCGGCCGGCGCGTGTTCCAGACCGTGCTGACCGAGTTCGAGAAGTTCCTCGAGTACTACTTCAGCACCGAGAACGAGGCCACGCGGCGCGGCGTCTCGCTCGCGCAGCAGGTCGAGCAGCGCGAGACGCTGGCGATCCAGTACACGATCGAGCTGCGCCGCATGCTCGCCGAGGTGCCGGTGCAGGACAGCGTGCGGGCGTTCCTGTTCCAGGTCTGGGCCGACGTGCTCGCGACCACCGCGGTGCGCTACGGCGCGCAGAGCGAGGAGATCCGCACCGCCAAGCGCGCCGCGTCCGACCTGATCTGGTCGGCGAGCGCGAAGGTCACGCGCGAGGAGCGCGCCGAGGTGATCCGCCGGCTGACGCCGCTGCTGAAGACGCTGCGCGACGGCATGTCGGCCACCGGCATGGACCCGGCCAGGCAGGACGAGCACATCCAGGTGCTGAACAACTCGCTCGCCGCGGCCTTCACCGCGAAGGCGCCGGTGATCCCGACCGAGCGGCTGCAGGAGCTGGCCGAGCGGCTGGAGTCGCTCGAGGAGCTGCTGCCCGACGCGGCCGAGGTCACCATCGACGACGCGATCGTGCGCGACCTCTCGGGCCACGAGAGCAGCGAGCTCGAGGTCGTGGCCGAAGGCGGCTCGATGCCGACGCCGGCGATGCTCTCCTGGGCGCGCGAGCTGCAGGTCGGCGGCTGGTACATGCTCGACTACCGCGGCCGCAACGAGCCGGTGCAACTCGCCTGGCTCGGTCTGCAGAAGAAGCTGTCGATGTTCGTCACGGCGCAGGGCCGCTGCGTGCTGTTCCAGCAGCACCGCCTGGCGTCGTTCCTGCAGGCCGGGCTGCTGCTGCCGGCGCAGGACGAGTCGTTGAGCGTGCGCGCGACGCGCAGCGCGCTGGCCAAGCTCGACGTCGATCCGGCGCGGCTGCTGGCCTGAGGGCCGGGCGCCGGCTTCAGTGGATCAGCCGGTCCTCGGCATCGACGAACAGCTCGTCGAGGATCAGCGCGTCGGGCTCCTCGCCCAGGCTCCAGAAGACCATCAGCACGATGACCTTCAAGTCTTCGAGCGCGATCGGCCGGCTGCCGACCGCGCTGGCGCGGTCGATCACCATCTCGCGCATCGCGCCGGGCAGCACGCCGGCGGATTCGAGGAAGCCGATGAAGCCGATCGATTCGTCGCCGAGCAGCTCGCGTTCGGCCTCGGAATAGACGCGCAGGCTGTGCGCGCCCTGCGTGCCGGTGTAGGACTCGGCACTGTCGGCCAGCCCGTCGAGCCACTTCAGCGCGTCCTGGATCTCGTCGTTCTCGAAGCCGACCGCCGACAGCTTGCGCGACAGCTGCTGGTGGCCCGGGCAGGCGTCCGGCCGCCAGTAGTTTTCGTACAGGTAGACGAGCACCTCGAACATGGCGGTCACTATAGCGCAGCCCCCCGCGCCGGGGCGCGCGGCAAGGTCAGCCGATGTGACGGCGCTGGTACAGGCCGCCCGGCAGGCGCGCGACCCGGTTCTCCAGCTCCAGCTCGAGCAGGCGCGCGCTCAGCTCGGCCGCCGGCCAGCCGGTGCGGGCGCCGAGCGCATCGAGCGTGACCGGGTCCTCGCCGAGCGCGTCGAGCAACGGGTCGGCCCGCGGCGCGGCCGGCGGCGTCGCGGCCGGGTCGGGCGGGGGATGGGGTCGGTCCTGCAGCTCCTCGACGATGTCCTGCGCGCTTTCGACCAGCTTGGCGCCCTGGCGGATCAGCGCATGGCAGCCGCGCGTCAGCGGCGAGTGGATCGACCCCGGCAGCGCGAACACCTCGCGGCCGTACTCGGCCGCCAGCCGCGCCGTGATCAGCGAGCCGGATTGCAGCGCGGCCTCGACGACCAGCGTGCCGCGCGCGAGCCCGGCGATGATCCGGTTGCGCTGCGGGAAGTTCTCGGCCAGCGGCGGCATGCCCGGCGCGAACTCGCTGATCAGCACGCCGGTCTCGGCGATGCGGTGCGCCAGGTCGTGGTGCCGCGCCGGGTAGACGCGGTCGAGCCCGGTGCCGAGCACCGCGATCGTGCTGCCGGCGCCGGCCAGGCCGCCTTCGTGCGCCGCGGCGTCGATGCCGAGCGCGAGGCCGGAGACGATCGTCCAGCCGGCGCGGCTCAGCGCCGCGGCGAAGGCGCGTGCGTTGTCGCGCCCGGGCACGCTGGCGTTGCGGCTGCCGACGATCGCCAGGCTGCGGCGCGCGAGCAGGCGCAGGTCGCCGGGCACGTACAGCAGCAGCGGCGGGTCCGGCGTCTGCAGCAGCTGCGGCGGATAGTCGGCATCGGCCAGGGTCAGCACGCCGCGCCCGGGCGCCGC
>JAFLDG010000178.1 GCA_017302495.1 Burkholderiales bacterium | reverse complement strand
GGCCTGGCCGCCGGCTGCTCGCGCGGGCCGTCCGGCGGCACCGGCGGCGAAGCGGACACCCAGGTGACGCCGGCGGTGCAGCAGGCGAACGAGGCGGTCGCGAAGGCCGCCGACCTGAGCGACCCGCCGTCCTTCGCCGACGCCAGGCGCGGCTTCGTCGCCGCGCCCACCGGCCAGGTCAAGGACGCGCAGGGCCGCGTGATCTGGGACTTCGACGCCTTCGCCTTCGTGAAGGGTGCGGCGCCGGCCACGGTCAACCCGAGCCTGTGGCGCCAGGCGCTGCTGAACAGCCAGGTCGGGCTGTTCAAGGTGGCCGAGCGGATCTGGCAGCTGCGCGGCTTCGACCTCGCGAACCTGACGCTGATCGAAGGCGCCAGCGGCTGGATCGTCGTCGACACGCTGACCGCGCGCGAGACCGCCGCCGCGGCGATGGCCTTCGCCCGCCGGCACCTGGGCGACCGCAAGGTCACCGGCATCGTCTTCACCCACAGCCATGTCGACCACTTCGGCGGCGTGCTCGGCGTGATCTCGGCCGAGGAAGCGCGGGCGCGCCAGGTGCCGGTGGTCGCGCCGGCCGGCTTCATGGCGGAGGCCACCAGCGAGAACCTGATGATGGGCGGCGCGATGCCGCGGCGCTCGATGTACATGTACGGCGACCGGCTGCCGCGCAGCGCCGCCGGGCTCGTCGACAACGGGCTGGGCAAGGCGGTGGCCTACGGCCGGGTCGGCATCCTGCAGCCGACGGTGGTGGTCGAGGCGCCGCGCCAGGAGCTGGTGATCGACGGCGTGCGCTTCGTCTTCCACAACGTGCCGGGCACCGAGGCGCCGGCCGAGTTCGTGTTCATGCTGCCGGAGCTGAAGGCCTTCGGCGGCGCCGAGCTGATGAGCCACACGCTGCACAACCTCTACACGCTGCGCGGCGCGAAGGTGCGCGACGCGCTGCGCTGGGCCGACGACCTGGACCGTTCGCTCGAATGGTCGGCCGGCGCCGAGGTGGTGTTCAACCAGCACCACTGGCCGGTGTGGGGCGCCGGGCGCATCCGCGAGTTCATCGTCAAGCAGCGCGACGCCTACCGCTACATCCACGACCAGACCGTGCGCCTGGTCAACGCCGGCCTGACCGGCCCGGAGATCGCCGACGACCTGCAGCTGCCCAAGTCGCTGCAGGACTACCTGAACGTGCGCGGCTACTACGGCACCGTGCGCCACAACGCGCGCGCGGTCTACCAGTTCTACATGGGCTGGTACGACGCGAACCCGGCCAACCTGAACCCGCTGCCGCCGGCGGCGGCCGGCCGGCGCTACGTCGCGCTGGCCGGCGGCAGCGCCAGGCTGGTGGCCGCGGCGCAGCAGGCCTTCGACGCCGGCGACTTCCGCTGGGCGGCCGAGCTGCTGAAGCACGCGGTGCACGCCGACCCGAAGGACAAGGCCGCGGGCGAACTGCTCGCGCGCTGTTTCGAGCAGATGGGCTACCAGGCCGAATCGGCGCCGTGGCGCAACGTCTACCTGACCGGCGCGCTCGAGCTGCGCCAGGGCGCACCGGCCGAAGGGCTGGCGCCGGCGCTGCTGCTGGACATGCTGCAGCACACGCCGATCGAGCGTTTTCTCGACCGCATGGCCGCGTCGGTCGTCGGGCCGAAGGCCGACGGCCTGGACCTGCGGATCAACCTGAACTTCGCCGACCTCGGCGAGAACCACGTGCTGTGGCTCGAGAACGCGGTGCTGCACCACCGCAAGGCACCGCCCGATCCGGACGCGAACGCGACGCTGACGCTGACGCTGACCAAGCCCTTCTTCCTGCAGATGATGACCGGCGGCGCCGGCGCGAAGGACCTGCTGCTGTCGGACCAGACGAAGATCGACGGCAGCCGCATCGACCTGGGCCGCTTCTTCGCGCTGATCGAGAAGGCGCCGGGCAACTTCCCGATCGTCACGCGCTGAGACTGCCCTGCCGCATCCGCCGGCGCATTCGACCGAGCAGCGTGAATCGACTCCGCGTGAGCAACCTTCTGAAGTCTCGATCGAAGGTGACCAGGTGCTCGCCGAGTCGTGCTACAGCTGACGACAACCACGCATCTGGGATGTCGTTGCCGCGCAAGTTCTTCTCGAGGCACAGTTGTCGCAGTTTCGACCATTCAGGCCCGAGCTGTGCCAGCTCGACGCCCGGCGTATCAAGAAGCGCATCCACGAACGCCACCGCGTCTTCGACTGGCGTGGGTATCCGGAAGATCTTTGGACTGGTCACCAGCCGGAGGAAGCTTGCCAGAACCATGGGCATCAGTGTGAAGGCGGCGCCCGTGCCTGAGGTACCGAGTGACTCCTCGAGCCATGCGCGCGCTACCTCATGATGCGGATGATCGGCGCGCGAGGCTGCCACCAAGACGTTCACGTCAGGCGTCATCGTCCAGGGCCTCGAGCAGAGCCTTGTTGCTTAGTGGGTTGACGCCTGCCACGAGACCGCCCCTGCCCTTGAAGACCGGCAGGCGAACGCGTCCGGGCTTGGCAGAACCGGACCTAGCGCGCAGCCGAAGCTGAAGACCTTCCTCGATCAGGCGGGTAAGGGTGGTACGTTGCTGAGCGGCCAGCGCCTTTGCGTCCGCGAGGAGCTGGTCGTTGAGGTCAAGGGTTGTCTTCATGCCGCCATGATACAGATTTCTGTACACGACGTGCAAGGGACAGTCAGGCGTCGCGCACCCTGCCGTGCGGGGAGCGCTGCAGGGCTTGGTTCTGATGCCTAACGTTCGAGCTGAGCTGCGCGCGGAGGCAGACGACGACTGGCCGCGGAAGGACGATCAGCACACTGGCCTGTAGCGGCCAGGCGTTGGCTGCCGTAGCGCGTCCGCTCGAGCGAAGGGTTCGGCCCCATCGCGCTACGCGACGGCTCGAGCCAGGGGAACGACGATCTCGACCGACTCGTACGGGACCATGACTTCCGACGCCTCCGAGCGTTCGATGAGCCCCAACTCCTCCAGGCGGGTAACGTCCGTGTGCACGTTCGAGTAGTTTCGATCCGCGGCCTTGGCAAGCGCGTAAACGCTGCATGGTCCCACGCGACGCAGGGTGTCCAGAAGGTCCAAGCGCGCAGGCGTCAGCTCCGAGAACAGCGAACGGGCCGACTCGAAGCTGAGATGGAAGTCGGGAGCGCGTCCCTTGCGAGCGCCCGACACCTGCGCAGCGGCGGCCTTGAAGACCGAGCCCTTGCCGGACACTTCGATGATTGCCTTCATGACTGCTCCCAGCGCTCGACGTCGGACTGGAAGTCCGCGAGCAGTTGTTCGACCGAGGTAAACAGGTAGTCCTGCTCTCGGTCTCCGAGGTGCCGATGATCGCCCTTGCCGCGCTCGTTGTCGTACCGAACGCGGGCCACGCCAGCGGCACCGAAGTACAAGCGGTACTTGTAGCGGTGCTGGCTCGGAGGCAGCGGTGCAGGCAGTTCCCAGATGACGATCTCCACGATGGAGCCGTCGTCGCGGACTTCCTTGGCGCGGGCGAGGAGGACGGCGTCCATGTATTGCACTGTAGCAATATATGGACGCTTCGTCTATGAGGCCGAACGTTGGAGGTGAGGCGCCCGCAGCGGCATGGGCCGCGGAAGCGACGATGGGCCACTGGCGCTGGAGCGGCCCATGCCGTTGCGGGTCGCCTCGACCGAATACGAAGGGACTTCCCCAGTCCACTGACGGTGTCGAGGCACCAAGATTGACTTGCGGAGCGTCAATCTGAAATCGGCAAGTGGAAGTCCATGAGCGAGATTACACGAGCGGCGACTGCGCGGGTGGGCGTGGACCTGGCCAAGCGCGTGATCCAGGTGCATGCGGTGGACGCGGCCGGCCGGCGCGTGGTGGCGCGACCGCTCAAGCGCGATCAGTTCATCGCCTGGTGCGCGACGCTGCCGCCGGGCTGCCTGGTGGCGATGGAAGCGTGCTCCGGTGCGCACCACTGGGCGCGCCGGCTGCGCGCCATGGGCCTGGACGCGCGGCTGATCGCGGCCCACTTCGTCACTCCCTACCGCATGGAAGGCAAGGGCGGCAAGAACGACGCCACCGACGCTGCGGCGATCTGCGAGGCCGCCTCGCGCCCGAGCATGCGCTTCGTGCCGATCAAGAGCTGCGAGCAGCAAGGTGTGATGAGCCTGCACCGCGTGCGCGAGGGCTTGAAGGAAGAACGCACCGCCTGCGTCAACCGCATCCGCGGCGTGCTGGCCGAATTCGGCCTGGTCTTCGGCAAGAGCCCGAAGGTGTTGCGCGCGGTGCTCGCCGACGTGCTCGAAGACGCGAGCAACGAGCTCAGCACCACGGCACGGCTGGTGCTGCAGCGCGCCTTCGAGCATTGGCGCGAGCTCGATGCACACCTGAAGTGGTGCGACCAGCAGGTCGGCCAGCATGTGCGCGATACGCCGGCCGCGCAGCGTGCGGCCAGGATCGTCGGCATCGGCGAGCTCGGCGCGTCGGCGCTCGTTGCCGGCGTGGGCGAGTTCAGGCAGTTCAAGAACGGCGCGCAGTTCGGCGCCTGGCTGGGCCTCGTGCCGCGGCAGGACTCCAGCGGCGGCAAGATCCGCCTGGGGCGGATCACCAAGCGCGGCGACGACTACCTGCGCACGCTGCTCATCCAGGGTGCCAAGACCGCGGTGATGAGTGCGGCCCGGCGCGACGATCCGATCTCGCGCTGGCTGGTGCAGCTCAGCGCGCGCGTGGGCTGGCAGAAGGCCTGCGTGGCCATGGCCAACAAGAACGCCCGAATCCTGTGGGCGGTGATGACGCGCGATGCCGGCTTCGATGCCCGGCACGTCAGCGTCAAGCCCGATGCCAAGCGGCCCGCGAAGGAGCGCGCGGCGCCCGTGCCCGTGTCGCCGACGCCTTGCATGGCCTGAGCGGCGCCAAGCGATCGAGCCAGCCCACACTGTTTCCACCGAAGACGTGCTCTCGAAGATGCATTAACAGGTCAGACCGGCAGCCGGTGAACTCGACTAACCCTGCGCGGCGGCGATCGTGCCCAACCCCGTGGAACGAATGGAGCCCGGCTGAGCGGTTCGTATCCGGGTCCGTACCGCAAGGTGCAACAAGGCCGTTTGTAGATGTGCAGTCTGTTCTCTGTCGCACCGCAGCTTCAACGTCGCACGCCCTCGGCGCGAAACATCGAAATACCGAACAGCCGGCTTTGGAATGGGAATACAAGAACCCACTTGACGCTTCGGGAAGTCCTTGTAGAGGGGTTAGGCTTCACCCGGCACGTGGTCCCTTTGTCTCAAGCTTGCGCTCAAGGGCTGCAACGAGAGCATCTATCGCCGAGCGCTTCTGATCGTGCAGCGCTTCACTCGGACTTCTAGAAACTGCCTCGGCAACTACAGCCTTTACCTGCGCCTTCATTGCGTCGCTCCACGGCTTCCCTTGCTTCTCGAAGCAGGCCTTCATGCGGTCAGACCACTTTGCGCTTCCTCGGAAGGAGGCGTCAGACAGGTCGACATCAAACTCGCTGAGAACCTGCGCTTCGTAGACAGCGCGATCGAAGGTGTCCTCCATCTCCGAGGCTGGCATTCCCTTGCAGTTCACAAACGTGGTGTCTGCGACCCGAAGCGTCTTTTCCTCGACGGCCTTGGCGTACGCTTTCCTCCCGGACTCGTCGTTGTCCAGCAGCACGTGTGTAACGCAGAGTGCATTCGAGAGCATTGACAACTTGTATGAGAGGTTGCCTGCACCACCGATCTGCTCAATCACTAGTTGATGTTGCTTCAGAGCTCTGGCCAAAGCTGGACTAAGGGTAGGAAGTAGAGCGGCCAGTGCTACTACGTCTTCGTCCCCCTCGACTACCAGCACATGGCTTGCGTTCACGAGGTTGTCGGATGCGCGAACTCCGAGGAGTTCGCGGATTGAAGCTATGTCACGCGCCGGCTTGGCCTTGCTCCTGTCAATCAGAATATTTCGGCCAACAGAGGCTCGATCCACAAACAGCGGGCAGTGCGTGGTGAGGACTACCTGGTTTGTCGCGGTGAGTGTCTCAATCACCTCGCGTAGGCTGTGCATCGCGCCTGGATGGAGATGCGACTCTGGCTCCTCGATGGCAACGATGGAGGCTCCGTCGACAATCTCCTTGTCCTTGAGCAGTCCGAGGGCAGCAAGGCTCTTTACACCATCGCCCTTGTACTCAAGTAGCGTCCTGGATCCATCATCAATCTCGATTTGGCACTGACTTCGAAGTGCGACCCTCCGAGCCGAAGCCGGAACTCGCACACTCACGCCCCTGATGCCAGGTAGAAACTGCGTGAGCGACTTCTGTATCGAGTCCGAAACCTTGTTCAGGATCGGTTGCTGGAGATCAGCGATTTTTTGCAGCGCGGCAATGTACTCGTCGTTCCTTTCGAGCTGGGCCAATTCGCTCGACAGCATTTCTTGAACAACTGTCAACGCCTCGTCTTCAGTTCGTACTGCCGGAATGTAGACGAACTGAATGTGCTCGGCGACATACTTGGCGACCTTTGCTGACTTCGCGGATAGCGCGGGTCCGCCCGGTCCTTGCTTTCGAACGTTTATCTCAGGGCGGTTATTCTTGCCAAACTTGACTTCGATCGGCAAGTTGCCGTTCAGAGTATTCTTAACTGTCTCCTTAAATTCCTCGATCTCAGCTGCGGTGAGTTCAAACTCAAGACGGAATATTGACTCAGTACCGCTGGTCCGTGACTGCAGGGAGATCGGAAAGTCGCGCCGCCAAGAATACGTGTGAGCATCCCTTGGGTCGCGGTAGGAGTGAGGCTCTTCTGCTGCGTGCGATGTCAAGGCTCTCATCGCGATGCTGAGGGCCCTCAGTACGTTCGACTTTCCCTCATTGTTGCGACCCAGCAGAACTGTCGAGTCTCCGATAGGAATCTTGTGCGCATCCGTGATGCTTCGAAAGTTCGTGACGGAGAACGATACGAGGCGCATGGGGGTGGATTGTGAAGCCTAACGTTCAAGTTAGGCATCGCCGTGAATGCTTACACCGCAGAGGCGCGGTTCAATCGATCCGCCCTTGTTCGAGCATTGCCGCAATAAGGGGCCTCACCAGTGGCTGAAGTTGGTCGCGATGTGGGCCAATGACAGCTAGCACTTCCATCTGCGTTTCATCATCCAGATCAATCGGCCCTCCCCATATTCTCTGAGCAATCGCCAACGATTTTTGACCAGCATTGGGGTAATCGGTAGCGCTGCAAATATACGAGAAGTACAGGTAGGAACTGTGATCTGAACGCAGTGGTTCCTGGGCAAGTATGGACTTTGCGACGCAAACTGTAGCCAGAAGAGGGCTTCGGTTCTCGATGTACCGTTCCCCCATTTTTCCAAGAAGATTGCTCACCTTCTTGCAGGACGTAAGCCCCTGCTCTAATGTCTGGAGAGCACCCGCTTTATCACCTAGGGAATTCTGGAAGTTCGAAGCCCATAGGCGCGGCAAATCGTAGTCGGGCGTCGCCTCAATCTGCTTCAAACAGAGCGCGAGGCAGCCAGCAGGATCAGATCGGGCCCGCTCCATGACGACACGCAGTGTCTCGAACTCAGTGGGAACTCGGTCTTCGGCGCCATCGTGGTACTCCGCTTCAACAAAAGCGAGTGCGGGTTGACTATTGGCAGAAGAAGGGCCACCAAACAACCTTTTCCAGATGCTCATAGAACTTGTGTGGGTTAGGGGGTTCGATCGCCTGAGGTGCTTCCGGCAGCGGCCGCGACTTACGAAGGCAAGGGTCGACTGGGCAGTGACCTGCCGATTGTGATGTGAGCCACGCGCTGAAAGTAGGGGTTGGGTAGGGAAAACCTCGTGGAGCTGTGGATTCCTGAGATTGGTTGTTCGGCTTTCGCGGCGGTGGGGACGCACAGACGACGGTTAGTGCGATGCCTAACGTTCGAGCTGAGCCGCCCGCGGAGGCAGGGGCCGCTTGGCCGCGGAAGGACAATGTGCGCTGCACCCTGGAGCGGCCAAGCGGCCCCTGCCGCAGCGGGTCGGCTCGAGCGAGCGGTTAGGTTTCGCCCTTCATCAGACCTTTCGGCGGAGAGCGAGCGTCATCGCCGAGAGTGCAACGGCGATGAGTGCGATGGTGTGAGGTTCCGGCACGGCAGCGACCAATGCGTTGAACGTGAGGTCATCGACACCAACGCTTCCATTGCCGATGAAGCGAACGCGATGGATTCCCGCTGCGGACACCACGAGCGTCGTACCCCCGACGTCAGGCTGGGTGTCGGACGTCAGAAGGTTGCCGGCGATGTCGTAAGCAAAGAGTGAGATCGGGCCGCTACCACCACCCCAAAGATCTCCTCTGAGAGAGACGAAGTCGGTGACCGCCTCATTGGCAGTATTCGCGGTATCAAAGAAGCTGACATCAATCGGGAACAAACCAGTGTTGAGGCCGGTACCGGGCGATGTCCCAGATCCTGCTGAACGTATGAGCTGAGGTGGCGGCTCCTTCGACCCGCATGCGCGAGCATGCGGGTTGCCTCGCAAGCAACCGAAGGAGCCACCAGGATGAAGTCTCACACGAAGC
>JAFLDG010000177.1 GCA_017302495.1 Burkholderiales bacterium | reverse complement strand
CCGGCAGCAGGGCGCGTCGGCCCGGTCAGGCCGGCGCGACCGCCTCGCGCCGCGCGAAGCGCCAGCCGTCGAGCGTGTAAAGCGCGAGCGCGGCCCAGATCAGCACGAAGCCGACCAGCTTGCGTGCGTCGAAGGGCTCGTTGAAGACCCACACCCCGAGCAGGAACTGGATCGTCGGCGACAGGTACTGCAGCAGGCCGACGGTGGCCAGCGGCAGCCGGCGCGCGCCGGCCGCGAACAGCAGCAGCGGCAACGCGGTCAGCGGCCCGCCGACCACGAGCCAGGCGTCGAGCGCGAGGTCGCCGCGCGCCATCGCGCCGTGACCGGCGAGCGTCCACCACAGCAGCGCCGGCAAGACGATCGGTGCGAGCAGCATCGTCTCCAGCGCCAGGCCCTCGAGCGCGCCGAGCGGCGCGGTCTTGCGCATCAGACCGTAGACCCCGAAGCTGAGCGCGAGCACGAGCGCGATCCAGGGCAACCGCCCGGCCTGCAGCGTGAGCCAGGCCACGCCGAGCGCCGCGAGCGCGACCGCGGCCCACTGCACGCGGCGCAGCCGCTCGTGCAGCACCAGCACGCCGAGCAGCACGTTGACGATCGGGTTGATGAAGTAGCCGAGGCTGGCCTCGACCACCTGGCCGCTTTGCACCGCATAGACGTAGACCAGCCAGTTGCCGGACAGCAGCAGCGCGCTCACGCCGAACAGCCCGAGCCGCTTCGGTTGGCGCAGGACGCCGCGCAACCAGCCGAACCGGCGCTGCGCGGCCAGCAGGCCGAGCAGGAAGAGCAGCGACCAGGCCGAGCGGTGCAGCACCACCTCGAGCGGTGCGACGCCGGCCAGCTCGCGGAAGTACAGCGGGAACAGGCCCCACATCGCGAAGGCGAGGCAGGCGTAGACGATGCCGGGGTTCATCGGGGCGGCATTGTCGCCGCCGGCCCGCGCTCAGGGCGCCGCGACCAGCTTGTGCAGCAGCTCGCCGAGCAGCACGCGCTCGCCCGGCGAGAGCCTGCGCACGAGGCCGTCCTCCATCGTGCGCGACAGTTGCTGCGCGCGCCGTGCGAGTTCGGTGCCCTGAGGCGTGAGCTGCAGGATCGTCACCCGGCCGTCGGACGGGCTCTGCAGCCGCTGCAACAGCCCGCGCTCGACGAGCCGGTCGACGAGCACGGTCACGTTCGGCGGGCTCACGCGCAGCGTGCGCGCCAGCCGCTTCGGCGTGACGTCGCGGTTGCCGAGCAGCAGCAGCAGGATCGTGAACTCCACCGCCCGCAGCGCGAGCGGCCCGCCGACCTGGCGCTGGAAGGTCTGGCGCGCCGCGGCGTCGGCCAGCGCGAGGCGAAAGCCGATCAGGTGCTGCAGCGTCGAGCTGTCGAGGTCGGCATCGGCAGCGGGATCGCGACCGCCGGGCGGGCGGCTCATCGGGTGCGCGGGCTCAGCGCCGGGGCAGGATCACGTCCGGCCCCGGCACGTCGGCGTACAGGCGCTCGACCAGCGCGGCGCGGTGGCTCAGCACCGCGCGCTGGTTGATCGAGCCCTTGTCGGTGACCTCGCCGCGGTCGATGTGCGGAGGCTCTTCCAGCAGCAGCGCCCGGGCCACGCGGTTGGCGCTGCCGGTGCCCTCGGCCCACAGCTTGTCGACCAGCGCCTGGTAGAAGCCGCGCACCTGCGGATGCGCCAGCACCTGCGCGGCGCCGGTATCGGCCGGCAGGCCGGCGAGCTTCTTCGCGTCGTCCAGCCGCGGGAAGATCAGCGCGCCGATGTCGTCGCGGTTGAGCCCGGCGATCACCACGTCCTGCACCAGCGGGTCGCCGGCCAGCACGATCTTCATGCGCAGCGGGCCGACGTTGACGAAGGTGCCGGTGGACAGCTTGAAGTCCTCGGCGATGCGGCCGTCGAAGCGCAGGCCGCGTTGCGGATCGGCCTCGTCCACGTAGAGCACCGCGTCGCCGGTGCGGTAGTAGCCCTGCTCGTCGAAGGCGGCCGCCGTCTCGGTGGGCGCGCGCCAGTAGCCGGGCATCACGTTCGGTCCCTTGAAGCGGATCTCGAGCTTGCCGTCGACCGGCACCAGCTTGACCTGCACGCCCGGCGCCGGCAGGCCGATGTCGCCGCTCTTCACGTCGGTGCCGAGCGCGAAGGTGCACGACGGTGCCGTCTCGGTCATCCCCAGGCCGGTGAAGATGCGGATGCGCGCGCCGATCGCGGCCTCGGCATGGCGATCGAGGTGGTCCCACACCGCCTGGCTCAGGCCTGCGCCGGCGAACATGAAGGCCTTGACGCGCGAGAACAGCTGGTCGCGCAGGGCGGTGTCGCCGTCCATCGCGCGGGCGATCTCCTCGAAGCCCTTGGGCACGTTGAAGTAGATCGTCGGCGCGATCTCGCGCAGGTTGCGCAGCGTGGCCGCCATGCCCTTCGGCGTGGGCTTGCCGTCGTCGATGTACAGCGTGCCGCCGTTGTACAGCGCGATGCCGATGTTGTGGTTGCCGCCGAAGGTGTGGTTCCACGGCAGCCAGTCGATCAGCACCGGCGGCTCGTCGGCCAGGAAGGCGAAGCACTGGCGCAGCATCTGCTGGTTGGCGCAGAGCATGCGCTGGGTGTTGATCACCCCCTTGGGCTGCTTGGTCGAGCCGCTGGTGAACAGGAATTTGGCGATGGTGTCCGGGCCCACGTGGCCGTGGGCTTCCATCTCCTCGGCCCCGGGTTCGGTCTTCAATGCCTCGTCGAAGCGCGTGACCTTGCGGCCCTGCAGCGCCGGCGTGTCCTCGCCCATGGTGACCCAGACCTCGGTGTCGGCCGGCACCACACTGGCGATGGCATTGCGGAAGGCATGGCCGTCGGCGGCGAACACCAGCCCCGGCGTCAGCGTGCCCAGGATCTGCCTGAGCTTGCCGAAGTCCTGCGACACGGTGGAGTAGGCCACCGACACCGGCGTGTAGGGCACGCCCACCCATAACGCGGCCAGCGCCAGCGTGTAGTGCTCCAGGTCGTTGTCGGACAGGATGGCGATCGGCCGCTCGGCCGACAGGCCGCGCTGCGCGATGGCCTGGCCGATGCGGCGCACGCGGCCGAGCATCTGCGCGTAAGTGATGCGCCGCCATTCCCCATCCGGCCCGCGCTGTGCGACCTGCGTGCGATCGGGTGCGTGGCGGGCCCATTCCTCCAGCCGGTCGGTCAGCCGGGCGGGGTAGGGCTGCAGCGGCTCCAACGAGCGCAGGTGGTGCACGCCGCCGGCATCGACGCGGTGCTCGGCGGCCAGGCAGCCGCCGACCTTGACGTCGCGGTAGGTCGCGGGGCTCATGACTTCGCCACTTTACCGGCGCGGCCTTCGAGGAAGGCGCGGATGCGTTCCTTCGCCGCCGGGTCGCCCTGGGCGATGGCCGCGACCAGCGATTCGACGAACAGGCCTTCCGAGGGCGGCAGCTCGGCGATGCGCGGCAGCGCCTGGATGACCGCGAAGTTCGACAGCGGCGCGTTGCTGCAGATCTTCTGCGCCAGCGCCATGCCCTTGGCCAGGCCGTCGCCTTCGGCCACCAGGTAGTTGGTCAGGCCGGCCTGCTGGCCTTCGTCGGCGTCGAAGACGCGGCCGGTGAGCATCATGTCGGCCATGCGGGCGGCGCCGATCAGCCGCGGCAGCCGCACCGAGCCGCCGCCGCCGACGAAGATGCCGCGCTGGCCTTCGGGCAGGCCGTAGTAGGCGCTGCGCTCGGCGACGCGGATGTGCGCGGCGGCGGCAATCTCCAGCCCGCCGCCGATCGTGGCGCCGTGCAGCACCGCGATCACCGGCACCGGCGCGTACTGCACCTTGTCGAGCGCGGCGTGCCACATGCGCGAGTGCAGCACGCCTTCGTAGACGCTGCGCTCGGACAGCTCCGACAGATCCAGCCCGGCGCAGAAGTGCCGGCCTTCGCCGCTGAGGACGATGCAGCGCACCTCGGGGTCGATGCCGGTGAGCGCGCGGTCCAGCGCCAGCATCAGGCCGTCGTTGATCGCGTTGCGCTTGTCGGGCCGGTTCAGGCGCAGATGCAGGATCTGGCCTTCGCGTTCGACCCGGACCAGATCCGTGGTGGCATCCGCAGTGGCAGGGCTCATGGTCGTCGTCCTCGGGTTCGTGACGGAAAACAGTTATGAGTGTTAATTAAAAGGCACTAACAAACCATAGGGTTTACCCGACCCGCAGATGGTTGCATAGGCCCTTACGAGCACCGAGAATCAAGGAAGCGGCCAAGGCTGCTCCGAGCCTCGGTTGATTCGGTTGTGTATTTCAGATGCATAAGCATAGGACCCGCGAAATGGAAGGAACTGGCGCATGAACGTCGACCAGCTGGTGGCCATCGACACGCACACGCACGCCGAAGTCTCGTGCTGGAACCCGTTCGACAACTACGGCGAGGAGTACGACCGCGCCGCGGACAAGTACTTCGGCTCGAACCGCCGGCCGACGATCGACGAGACGGTGGCCTACTACCGCGAGCGCAAGATCGGCCTGGTGATGTTCACGGTCGACTCCGAGGCCAAGCTCGGCCGGCGCCGCATCCCGAACGAGGAGATCGCCGAGGCCGCGAAGAAGAACGCGGACATGATGATCTGCTTCGCCAGCATCGACCCGCACAAGGGCAGGATGGGCGCACGCGAGGCCCGCCGGCTGATCGAGGAGCACGGCATCAAGGGCTTCAAGTTCCACCCGACGGTGCAGGACTTCCTGCCCTACGACAAGATGGCCTGGCCGATCTACGAGGTGATCGCCGAACACAAGATGCCGGCCATCTTCCACAGCGGCCATTCGGGCATCGGCAGCGGCATGCGCTGCGGCGGGGGCCTGCGCCTGCAGAACAGCAACCCGATGCTGCTCGAGGACGTGGCGATGGACTTCCCGGACATCCAGATCGTCGTCGCGCACCCGAGCTGGCCGTGGCAGGACGAGGCGCTGAGCCTGGCGCTGCACAAGCCGAACGTGTGGATCGACCTGTCGGGCTGGAGCCCGAAGTACTTCCCGCCGCAGCTGGTGCAGTACGCGAACACGCTGCTGAAGGACCGCATGCTCTTCGGCAGCGACTTTCCGCTGATCACGCCGGATCGGTGGATGGCCGACTTCGAGGAAGCGGGCTTCAAGGACAAGGTCAAGCCCGGCATCCTGAAGGGCAACGCGATGCGGCTGCTGGGGCTGGGTCAGCCGGCCGCGGCCGGAGCCTGCCCGGCCTCCGGGCGGTCAGCCGCGGCTGCCGGCTGACGCACGCGAGCCGGCCGGCGCGCCTGCCTCGGTCATGGCATCGGCAGGCACAATCGACAAATGCCCCGCCGCCAGCCGCTCGACGATCCGCGGCACGACCGCGAGGTCGGCCAGCGCGACAGCACGCTCGACCTGACCCGCATCGACGACGTGCGCATCGGTGCGGTGCGCCCGCTGATCACGCCGGCGCTGCTGCAGGAGCGGGTGCCGATCGGCGACGACGCGCTGGCGCTGGTCGAGCGCTGCCGGCGCCGCATCGCCGACGTGCTGCACGGCCGCGACGACCGCCTGGTGGTGGTGGTCGGGCCCTGCTCGATCCACGACCACGAGCAGGCGCTGGAGTACGGTGCGCGCCTGAAGGCCGAGGCCGACGCGCTGGCCGGCGAGCTGCTGATCGTGATGCGCGCCTACTTCGAGAAGCCGCGCACGACGGTCGGCTGGAAGGGCTACATCAACGACCCGCATCTGGACGGCAGCTTCGCGATCAACGAAGGCCTGGAGCGCGCACGCCGCCTGCTGCTCGAGCTGCTCGGCATCGGTATGCCCACCGGCACCGAGTTCCTCGACCTGCTGAGCCCGCAGTACATCTCCGACCTGGTGGCCTGGGGCGCGATCGGCGCGCGCACCACCGAGAGCCAGACCCACCGCCAGCTCGCGTCGGGGCTGAGCTGCCCGGTCGGCTTCAAGAACGGCACCGACGGCGGCGTGCAGGTGGCGGCGGACGCGATCCTCGCGGCGCGCGCGCCGCATGCGTTCATGGGCATGACGAAGATGGGCATGGCGGCGATCTTCGAGACCCGCGGCAACGACGATTGCCACCTCATCCTGCGCGGCGGCCGCGCGCCGAACCACGACGCCGCGCACGTGGCCGCGGCCTGCGAGGTGCTGCGCCGCGCCGGCCTGCGCGAGCAGGTGATGATCGACCTGTCGCACGGCAACAGCCGCAAGCAGCACATGCGGCAGGTCGAGGTGGCCGCCGACGTCGCCGCACAGGTCGCCGGCGGCGAGCGTCGCATCGTCGGCGTGATGATCGAGAGTCATCTCGAGGAGGGCCGGCAGGACCTGGAGCCGGGCCGGCCGCTGAAGCGCGGCGTGTCGATCACCGACGCCTGCATCGGCTTCGCGCAGACCGTGCCGGTGCTGCACGAACTGGCGGCGGCGGTGCGCACGCGCCGCGCCGCCCGTTGAACGACGCGGAGCACACGCGGCGATGAAGGTGCCGATCGATCCCGCAGCTGCGCCCGGGGGCCGGCGATGAGGCTGGTGGTCGGCATTTCGGGCGCCAGCGGCGCGATCTATGGCGTGCGCCTGCTCGAGGTGTTGCGTGCGCAGGGGGTCGAGACCCACCTCGTGCTGTCCGACGCGGCGCGGCGCACGCTGCTGCACGAGACCGGCCGCACGATCGACGCGGTGCGCGGCCTGGCCCGCCAGGTGCACGAGAACGCCGACATCGGCGCCGCGATCGCGAGCGGCTCGTTCCGCCACGACGGCATGGTGATCGCGCCGTGCTCGATCAAGACCCTGTCGGCGGTGGCCCATTCGTTCTCCAGCAACCTGCTGCTGCGTGCGGCCGACGTCACGCTGAAGGAGCGCCGGCCGCTGGTGCTGATGGTGCGCGAGACCCCGCTGCACCTGGGCCATCTGCGGCTGATGGTGCAGGCGGCCGAGATCGGCGCGGTGCTGCTGCCGCCGGTGCCGGCTTTCTACCAGCGGCCGGCGACGGTCGACGACATCGTCGACCAGTCGGTGCAGCGCGCGCTCGACCTGCTCGGCGTCGAAGCGGCCCTGTCGCCACGCTGGACCGGCGACGAAGAGCGCGAGCGCGTCCGCTCGCGGCGCTGAGGGCAGCCGCCGGCCGGTCGGTCGACGGTTTCGCCGGCGACGACACCGCCTTCGGCGTGGTCGTCGGAGTCGCCGCGGTGGCCTGCCCGGAGGGACTCGAACCCCCGACCTGCTGCTTAGAAGGCAGCTGCTCTATCCGGTTGAGCTACGGGCAGACAAGGCGCGCATTGTCGCCCGCGGCGGGCGCCACCCATGCCGGCCTCAGCGCTGCCGGTACTGCGTCGCGCCGAACAGCGCCTCGCGCGCCTGGTCGTCGACCAGCGGCTTGCGCCGGTCGGCCAGCACCTCGACGCCACGCTTGACCGCCGGGCGGGCACCGATCTCGTCGAACCAGCCCTTCAGGTGCGGATAGTCGTCCCAGTCGATGCCCTGGTTCTTCCACGACCGCAGCCACGGGAAGATCGCGATGTCGGCGATCGTGTACTCCGGCCCCGCGATGTACTTGCGCTTCGCGAGCTGCCGGTTCATCACGCCGTACAGGCGTTTCGCTTCGTTCGTGTAGCGCTCGATCGCGTACGGGATCTTCTGCGGCGCGTAGATCCGGAAGTGGTGCGCCTGGCCGAGCATCGGGCCGACGCTGCCCATCTGGAACATCAGCCACTGCAGCACCTCGTAGCGGCCGCGGGTGTCCGGCGGCAGCAGCCGGCCGGTCTTGCCGGCCAGGTACAGCAGGATCGCGCCGGATTCGAACAGCGCCATCGGTGCGCCGTCGGGGCCGTCGGGGTCGACGATCGCCGGAATCTTGTTGTTCGGGCTGATTGCCAAAAATTCGCTTCGGAACTGCTCGCCGCTGCCGATATCCACCGGCATCACGCGATACGGCAGGCCGCATTCCTCCAGCATGATGTGGACCTTGTGGCCGTTGGGCGTGGCCCACGAATACAGCTCGATCATCCGTCGTCCCCGTCGCGTACCGCCTCGGGCGCGCTGCAACCGACTCTAAACCATGCTCGAATCGATCAAGCGCTGGATCGGCAACGGCGAGCCGCCGCGTCGCAGCCATGCCGCGCAGGCGGGCTGGGCCCAGGCCAACGGCTGGCGCCTGCGCGGCGTGCGCGATGCCGACGGCTTCGTGATCGAAGGCCGCAGCGGCGCCCAGGCCTGGCGCCTCGAGTGGGGGCCGTCGCAGCGCCACTACATCGAAGGCAACGAGCTGCGGCTGCGGGCCGAGCTGGAGGTGCCGCGCGAGCTGCAGGCACTGGTGCTCGACCGCGGCCTGATGGAGACGATGGAGAAGACGGTCTTCGACCAGTACGTCGAAGGCGTGCAGACCCGGATCGATACCGGCACGCCGGCCGAGATGCGCTGGCTCGTGATGTACCCGAAGCTCGGCGGCGCCGAGCTGAAGGGGCTGCGCAGCGGTTGGGGCGCGGTGGGCAGCTACAAGCCCTGGCTGGCGCAGTGGCTCGACGGCGCCCTCGGCCAGGCGCTCGCCGCGCTGCCGCC
>JAFLDG010000176.1 GCA_017302495.1 Burkholderiales bacterium | reverse complement strand
GCTGGCCCCGCCGCTGCGCGCTGCCGGCCGCGCCGCGGTCCGCCGCCACCGAGGCGCCGGCCTTCGATCGACTCCGACTCCCTTCCCGCCATGAACGCTCCCGAACCCCGCGTCGAACCCCGCCTGACCTCGCTGTCCCACGGTGGCGGCTGCGGCTGCAAGATCGCCCCCGGCGTGCTCAGCGAGATCCTGCGCGGCAGCGCGGCGCTGCCGGTGCCGCCGGAGCTCATGGTCGGCATCGAGACCGCGGACGACGCCGCCGTCTACCGGCTGAACGACGAGCAGGCGCTGGTCGCGACGACCGATTTCTTCATGCCGATCGTCGACGACCCGTTCGACTTCGGCCGCATCGCCGCGACGAACGCGATCAGCGACGTCTACGCGATGGGCGGCCGGCCGATCCTGGCGCTGGCGCTGGTGGGCATGCCGATCAACGTGCTGTCGACCGCGACCATCGGCCGCATCCTGGAGGGCGGAGCCAGCGTCTGCCGTGCCGCCGGCATCCCGATCGCCGGCGGCCACACGATCGATTCGGTCGAGGCGATCTACGGCCTGGTCGCGCTCGGCCTCGTGCATCCGCAGCGCGTGAAGCGCAACGCCGATGCGAAACCCGGCGACCTGCTGGTGCTCGGCAAGCCGCTCGGCGTGGGCGTGCTGAGCGCGGCGCTGAAGAAGGGCGAGCTGGCGCCCGAAGGTTACGCGCAGATGCTCGCGACGACGACGAAGCTGAACACCCCGGGCCCGGAGCTGGCCGCGCTGCCCGGCGTGCACGCGATCACCGACGTCACCGGCTTCGGCCTGGCCGGCCACGCGCTGGAGATGGCGCGCGGCGCCGGCTGCGACATCACGCTCGACTGGGCGGCCGTGCCGCAGCTGCCGCAGGTGCGGGCGCTGGCCGGGCAGGGTTTCGTCACCGGCGCCTCGGGCCGCAACTGGGCCGGCTACGGCGCCGACGTCGAGCTGCCGGCCGCCTTCGCCGCCGAGGATCGCGCGCTGCTGACCGATCCGCAGACCAGCGGCGGCCTGCTCGTCGCCTGCGACCCGGCGGCGCGCGATGCGGTGCTCGCGGTCTTCGGCGCGCACGGCTTTGCCCAGGCCGTGGTGGTCGGGCAGGTGCAGGCGCAGGCGCAGGCGCCGCGGCTGCACGTGCGGTGAGGCGGGTGGACGGAGGCGAGGGATGAGTGCGCAGGCGATGCTCGAGCAGTTGCTGAAGTCGGGGCTGTCCTTGGTGGAATCCGGCAAGGCCCGTGTCGGGTCCGGCCCGGGCACCGACTGGGGCAGCTTCGGCACCGGGGCCGCCGCCGGCGGCGCGCTCGGCCTGCTGCTGGGCAGCAAACGCGGCCGCAAGTTCGGCGGCAAGGTGGTCAAGGTCGGCAGCGTGGCCGCGCTCGGCCTGCTCGCGTACAAGGCCTACAGCGACTGGCAGGCCCGGCAACAGGGTGGCGGCGCCGCATCTGTGCCGGCACCGCCGGCCGCGCTGCCGCGCACGGTGGACCGGCTGCCGGCGCCGGAGGTCGAACAGCACAGCCGCGCGATGCTGGGTGCGATGGTCGCGGCGGCCAAGGCCGACGGCCATCTCGACGAACGCGAGCGCGGCCTGCTCGAGGCCGAACTCGCCCGCCTCGAGGCCGACCCGCCGACCCGGCGCTGGCTCGAGGAGGAAGTGCGCCGCCCGCTCGATCCGGCCGAGGTCGCGCGCGCGGCCGCGACGCCGGAGCTGGCGGCGGAGATGTACCTCGCGAGCCTGCTCGTCGCCGACGAGACCAGTTTCATGGAGCGCGCCTACCTCGACGAACTGGCGCGCCAGTTGCGCTTGCCCGAGGGCCTCAAGGTCGAGCTGGAGCGGCAGGCGCCGGCCGCGGGCTGAAGCAGCGGCGGGTGGTGCCCGCGCGCTGCGCCAGAATGGCGGCTTTGCGCCTTGCTGCCGATGAGCCTGATCGACGCGATCGAGATCTTCAACCGCACCGGGCAGCCGAAGATCGAGTTGCGCACCGCGCGCGACGGCCGGGTGCTGGCGCGCCTGCCGCGGCTCGGCCGCGAGGTGGTCGTGCGCAGCGGCGGCGGGCCCGAGGCGGGTGGGCCGTCGTCACAGGACCTGGCCGCGCTGTGCGAGGAGGCGCAGCTCGCGATCGCACCGGGCATGACGCTGCTCGAAGCCGGGCTCGCGGCGATCGGCCGGGTCGCGCGCGAGGGTGAACCCCGCTGAGCGGCGTCCCGGACGTCCGGCTCCTCTAGCGACGGCGCCGGAGCGCCGGCCGCGAGCCCGAAGTGCCCGCGCCGCGGCCGGGGGGCGGGGAATGTTCCGACCGCAGGGCGCGCGCTGCGCGTCATGATCGCGCCGGTCCGATCCCCAGGAGTCCGCGCATGCGCACCGTCCGCGCCTTCCTAGCATTCGTCGTCGCCGGCCTGCTCTGGCCCGCGCCGGGGGCGACGCAACCGGCGGCTCCGGCCTCGGCCGCGAGCGCACCCGTGCGGGCGCTGCCGACCGCGGCACGCGTCTGGAAGGGCGACTTCGACGGCATGCTCGAACGCCGCCACATCCGCGTGCTGATGCCGTACAGCCGCACGCTGTTCTACAACGACCGCGGGCGCGAGCGCGGCATCGGCGCCGAGACGGCGCGCGCCTTCGAGCAGTACGTGAACCGCAAGTACGCGGCACGGCTGGGCAAGCGGCCGTTCACGCTGTACCTGCTGCCGACCACCCGCGACGAACTGCTGCCCGAGGTGGTCGAGGGCCGTGGCGACATCGCCGCCGGCAACCTGACGGCGACCGAGTCGCGGCGGCAGCTGGTCGACTTCGTCGCCCCTGCCGACGCCAAGCCGAACCGCGAGATCGTGCTCACCGGGCCGAAGTCGGCGCCGGTGGCCACCGCCGAGGCACTGGCCGGCCGCGTCGTGCACGTGCGGGCCAGTTCGAGCTACCACGAGAGCCTGCTCGCGCTGAACGAGCGCCTGAAGGCGGCGGGCCAGCCGCCGGCGAGGCTGGTCGCGGTGCCGGACGAACTCGAGGACGAGGACCTGATGGAGATGCTCAACGCCGGCCTGCTCGAGGCGATCGTCGTCGACGAGTGGAAGGCGCGCATCTGGGCCCAGGTGCTGCCGAAGGTCCAGCTGAACGAAGGCGCGGTGCTGCGCGACGGCGGCGCGGTGGGCTGGGCGATCCGCAAGGGCAGCCCGAAGCTCGCCGCCGAACTCGACGAGTTCTGGGCCAAGCACATGCGCAAGCTGGGCGTCGCGAACTACCTGCGCCAGCAGCAGACCAAGCGCGTGCGCGCGCTGCGCGACGCCGGCGAGGACGCGAAGCGCTTCAAGGAAATGCTGACGCTGTTCGACCGGTACGGCCGGCAGTACGGCTTCGATCCGCTGATGCTGGCCGCGCAGGGCTACCAGGAATCGCAGCTGAACCAGCAGGCCAAGAGCCACGTCGGCGCGATCGGCGTGATGCAGATCATGCCGGCCACCGGCGCCGAGATGAAGGTCGGCGACATCCGCCTGACCGAACCCAACATCCACGGCGGCGCGAAGTACATGGACCAGCTGATGACGCGCTACTTCAAGGACGCGAACTTCGACGAGGCCAACCGCTCGTTGTTCGCCTTCGCGTCGTACAACGCCGGCCCGGGCAACATCGCGAAGATGCGCAAGGAGGCCGCGAAGCGCGGGCTGAAGCCCGACAAGTGGTTCAACCACGTCGAGGTCGTCACCGCCGAGAAGATCGGCCTCGAGACCACGACCTACGTGCGCAACATCTACAAGTACTACGCCTCGTACAAGCTGACGCTGGAGGCGCAGCGCGAGCGCGAGCAGGCGCTGCAGCAGGTGCCGAAGAAGTAGCCGCGCCAGGCGCCGTCGGCCTCAGGCCGGGCGGCCGATCACGCCGGCGGCGGCGAGCGCGTCGATCTCCGCGCCGCCGTAGCCGAGCGCCCGCAGCACCTCGTCGGTGTGCTCGCCGAGGCGCGGCGGCCCGCGGCGCAGCGGCAGGCGCCGGCCGTCCAGCGCCAGCGGCAGCAGCGCGGTGCGGGTGTGAATCTCGCGCCCGGCGCCGCTGGCATCGGCCGGCACCTGCATCGGCGCCAGGCCGCCGGTGGCGGCCAGGTGCGGGTCGTCGAACAGGTCCTGCGGCCGGGTGATCGGCGCGAAGGGCAGGCCCTGCGCCTCGAACACGGCCGCGACGTCGGCGGCGCGGTGGCCCGCCAGCCGCGCGCGCAGCTGCGGCAGCAGCCAGTCGCGCGCCTGCACCCGCAGGTTGTTCGCCGCCAGCCGCGGATCGGCGGCGAGGTCGTCGAAGCCGAAGGCGCGGCAGAACAGCGCCCACTGCGTGTCGGACACCACCGCGAGGAAGATCTGCTCGCCGTCGGCCACGGTGAACACGTCGTAGATCGCCCACGGCGAGATCCGGCTCGGCATCGGGGCCGCCGGCTGGCCGGTGACGGCGAACTGCATCATGTGCTGCGCCACCAGCAGCACGGTGTTTTCGAACAGCGCGCTGCCGACCCGGCGGCCGCGGCCGGTCTGCGCACGCTCGGCGAGTGCGGCCAGCACACCGATCGCGCCGAACATGCCGCCCATGATGTCGTTCACGCTCGAGCCGGCGCGCAGCGGCCGGCCTTCGGGGCCGGTCATGTAGGCCAGCCCGCCCATCATCTGCACGACTTCGTCGAGCGCGGTGCGGTGGTCGTAGGGGCCGGGCAGGAAGCCCTTGTGCGAGACGCAGATCAGGCGCGGGTTCAGCCGCATCAGCACGTCGGCGCCGAGGCCCAGCCGTTCCATCGCGCCGGCCTTGAAGTTCTCGCTGAACACGTCCGCGCCGGCGGCCAGCTTCAGCACGATCTCGCGGCCGCGCGCATCCTTCGTGTCGACCGCCAGGCTCTTCTTGTTGCGGTTGAACATCGCGAAGAAGCCGGCGCCGGCGCCGAGCAGGCGGCGGGTGTTGTCGCCGGCGAGCGGCTCGACCTTGATCACCTCCGCGCCGAGGTCGCCGAGGATCAGGCCGCAGGTCGGGCCCATCACCATGTGCGTGAACTCGATGACGCGCACGCCGGCCAGCGGCAGCGGCACTTCGGCGGGACGGCCGGCGCCGTCGGCGGTGGGGTTGGTCATCGGCGGGCAGGGGCCAGCGGCTGCGCGCGATTCTAGGCAGCGGGTCGCGCACCGGCGCTGCCTACAATCGCCGGCCCTCGGAGGATCGCCTCCCTCCGGCCCGGCCTGCGCCCGGGCCCGCCCCCTCGCCACCCGAAGCGCCGATGCCTTCCGACCGTCTCGCGGTGCTGCCGCAGTACCTGCTGCCCAAGCGGCTGCTGACCGAACTCGCCGGCCGCGCGGCGGCGGCGCGCGGCGGCGCCGCGACGCAGGCCGTGATCCGCTGGTTCGTCGCGCGCTACGGCGTGAACATGGCCGAGGCCGCCGAGCCGGACCTCGCCGCCTACCCGAGCTTCAACGAGTTCTTCACGCGCGCGCTGAAGCCCGGCGCGCGCCCGCTCGCGGCGGCCGACCTGCTGTGCCCGGTGGACGGCGCGATCAGCCAGTTCGGCGCGATCGACGGTGATCGGATCTTCCAGGCCAAGGGCCACGACTACACCGTGCGCGCGCTGCTCGGCGGCGACGCGGCGCTGGCCGACGCCTTCGCCGGCGGCTGGTTCGCGACGCTGTACCTGAGCCCGAAGGACTACCACCGCATCCACATGCCGTGCGCCGGCCGGCTGCGGCGCATGATCCACGTGCCGGGTGCGCTGTTCTCGGTGAACCCGGTCACCGCGCGCGGCGTGCCCGGGCTGTTCGCGCGCAACGAACGCGTCGTCTGCTTGTTCGACGGCGCCGCCGGGCCCTTCGTGCTGGTGCTGGTCGGCGCGACCATCGTCGGCAGCATGGCCACCGTCTGGCACGGCGTGGTCAACCCGCCGCGGCCGGGCGCGGTGCGCGAATGGCGCTACGACGAGACGCCGGTCGAACTCGCGCAGGGCGCCGAGATGGGGCGCTTCCTGCTCGGTTCGACGGTGGTGCTGCTGCTGCCGCGCGGTCCGCTGCGCTTCGACCCGGCGTGGTCGCCGGGCGCGCCGATCCGGGTGGGCACGCCGATGGCGGACCGGCGCGGCGCGTGAGACCAGGTGGCGTTCGAACACACAGGGTGCTGCGGCCCGCTCTCGGCGCATTGCGAGCACCCGTTGTCGGCATCTGATAATGAACTCACGTTTCCGGCCCGTTGCTGCTGTTCGGAAGGTCTGCTTTGCTCGTTGCGTTCTTGTTGCGACCGAGAGGCAAAGCCGACGAGGGGGTGGCCGACTCCGTTCAGCCAAATTCTCATTCACTCCGTCGGCCACCCCCTCATCGGCTTTGCCGGCACCGACTGCACGCTCCGGCAGCAACAAAAAGACGCTTCGCCCGTACGGACGGGGGCGGCGTAGGCACACCACAGGTCGGGCCGACGACGGGGTGGCCGACGGAGCGAATAGGAATTGGGCTGAGCGGAGTCGGCCACCCCGTCGGCGGCCCCGTGCGCCGCGTTGAAGCGCCGCAGTGGCTGCTTTCGTCACGACGACGAAGGACCGCTCCGGGCCGACTGCACCAGTTCAACGCCCGGCAGCGAATGCCGGCATGGCGCCCTTGGCGGCCGCTCGTCTCCGCAGTTGTCAGGGCGAGGGCGTGCGGGATTACTCCGGCAGCCGGCCGAGCGCGAACATCACCTCGAGGATCGGGTTCGGCCGGCCCATCGCGCCGAACCAGCGGTTGTAGATCTCGGGCAGCGCGGCGCTGCGGTAGATCTGCGCCAGCGCCGAATCCACCGCGTGGCGCATCTGCCAGTCGCCACGCGGCAGCACGATCGCGTACGGCTCGTACGACAGCGGGTCGGCGAGCAGCGCCAGCGCCTTCGGATCCTTGGCCTTGGCCACCAGGCCGACGAGCAGCACGCGGTCGCTGGCGAGCGCGTCGATCGTGCCCGCCTCGAGCTGCGCCAGGCCTTCCTCGCGCGACTTCACCGGCACCACGGTCGCGGTCACGACCTTGGCCTTCATCGCCTCGGCCAGCGCGCGTTCGTTGCTCGTGCCCGGGATCACGCCGATCTTCTGGTTCGCGAGGTCCATCAGGCCCTTGGCCGGGTTCACCGCCCGCACCAGCAGCCCGGTGCCGTCGACGAAGGTCAGCGTCGAGAAGCCGACCTCCTGCATCCGGCCGAGCGTGACCGAGGTCGCGCCGCACTCCATGTCGGCGCCGCCGGCGGCCACGGTCTGCAGCCGGTTCTGCAGCGTCACCGGCACCCACTTCACCTGCAGCGGCACGACGCCGACCTGCTTCTCGATCACGCCGATCACGCTGCGGCACAGGTCCACCGTGTAGCCGGCGGGCTTCTTGTCGTTGTCCTCGAACGAGAACGGCAGCGCGTCGGTGCGGTAGGCGACGGTGATCGTCTTGCTGTCGCGGATCTTCTTCAGCCGCCCTTCCAGCGGCGGGGCGGCCTGGGCCAGGGCCAGCGCGGGGGCGAGGCAGAAAGCGGCGAGGAGCAGGCGGCGGATCGGTGGCATGGGGGTCTCGGTGGTCGACGAAAGCGCGCGATTCTAGGTGCGCGGCGCCGGCACGGCCGGGCCGGCGTCGGCCGGCCCGTGGCCGCGCGATTCGCGCAGCGCGATCCAGATCGTCGCCGCGCAGATCACCGCGCCGCCGAGCAGGGTGCTGCGGCTGGGCAGGTCGGCAAACACCAGCCAGCCGATCAGCGAGGCCCAGACCAGGTCGAGGAACTTGACCGACTGCGTCGCCGAGATGTCGGCGACACGGAACGAGCGCGTCAGGCAGTAGTGGCCCAGGCTGCCGAGAAAGCCGCAGACCAGGAAGCCGGCCCACTGCCACCCGGTCGGCGTCTGCCAGCCCGGCAGCGCGAGCGGCAGGCTGAACAGCGTCACGGTCAGCGATTGCCAGACCAGGATCGTGCCGGTGGTCTCGTAGCGGGTCAGGCCCTTGGTCAGCAGGAACGAGGCGGCGAACATCGGCGCCGAGGCCAGCATCACCAGGTGGTAGGCGCCGGCGCCGCCGCCGAGCTTGGGGCCGACGACGATCAGCACGCCGCCGAAGCCGATGGCCGCGGCGAGCCAGCGCTCCCAGCGCATCGGCTCCTTGAACGCGAGCCAGGCGCCGATCATGATGAAGATCGGGCCGGTGAAGCCGATCGCCGTCATGTCGGCGAGCGGGATGCGCGGCAGCGCGGTGAACCACAGCGCCAGGCCGACCGTGTGGAACGCACCGCGCAGGAACTGGCCGCTGACCCGCTGCGGCCGGTAGGCGGCCGCGCCGCGGCGCCAGACCAGCGGCAGCAGCACGACCAGGCCGAACAGGTAACGCAGGAACTGCGCCTGGAACGGCTCGAGGTGCTGGGCCAGCGCCCGCATCAGCGCGTTCAGCACGCTGAACACCGCGCCCGCGGCGGCCGACCACATCAGCCCGCGCACGGTCGGGCTGGTGGCCCGCAGGCGCCCCGCCCAGCCGGCCGCCGGGCCCTGCCGCCCCGGCGGACCCGGGGCGGCCGTCGGGTCGGCGGGCGGCGGGACCATGGCCGATGATCGCACCGGGGTGGGTTC
>JAFLDG010000175.1 GCA_017302495.1 Burkholderiales bacterium | reverse complement strand
ACCGTCGCCCCGGCCGGCGCGGCCTGCGCGTGCGCGGCCGGAATCACGCGGTCGTCCGCGCCCCAGACCACCAGCAGCGGCACGGTCGTCGGCAGCTGCGTCGCCGGTTGTGTGGCCTGGCGGCCGCCGCCGAAGAGCGCGCCGCCCAGTGCCGACAGCAGCTCGGTCACCCCGTCGATGCGCTTGTAGCGCAGCAGGTCGTCGAGCAGCTGGCGGCTGACCAGCGACGGGTCGGCGAACAGCTTCTCGACCACCGGCTTCAGCTCGCGCCGCGAGGCCGCCTGAACGAAGCCGTCGATATAGCCGCCGTCGATCTCGGCGCCCAGCCCGGCGCTGGCGACCAGCGCGAGCGAAGCCACGCGCTGCGGATGCTGCAGCGCGAATTGCGCGCCGATCGCGCCGCCCATCGAGTGGCCGACCCAGTGCACGGATTCGACGCCCAGCTGGTCGAGGAAGCCGGCGACGAAATCCGCCAGCGCAGGCAGCGACGTGCCCGTCAGCTTCGCATCGGACTGGCCGTGGCCCGGCAGGTCGAGCGCGATCACCGGTGCGTGCTCGGCCACCGCATCGAGGTTGAACAGCCAGTTGCCGAGGTCGCCGCCGAAGCCGTGCACGAACAGCACCGGCGCGCCTTGCTCCGGCCCGCGGCGCGCGTAGCGCACGCGGATGCCGCCGACCTCGGCCCACTGGAAGGCCGCGGCCTCGTCGGCCTCGGCGTCGCCGGCGGCCGGCACCTCGTAGGCGGCGATGAAGGCGTCGATCTCGGCGTCGCCGACCTCGGGTTCGGCCAGGACCGCGAGCAGCGCCTTCACCGGCAGCACCTCGCCGTCTTTCGCGACCTTGCGCCGCAAGAGGCCTGCGTCCGGCGCCTCGACCGCGTTGCTGATCTTGTCGGTCTCGACGTCGAGCACCGGCGTGCCGACTTCGATGCGCGTGCCTTCGTCGACCAGCCAGCCGGCGATCGTGCCCTCGCGCATCTCCAGCCCCCACTTGGGCATGACCAGCGGGGTGATGCCGCCCTGAGCACCCATCAGTGCTTGCCCCCCGCGCGCGAGCGCTTCACCGCCGCGGCGATGTGCGCCGCACTCGGGATGTACAGGTCCTCCAGCACCGGCGTGAAGGGCACCGGCGTGTGCGGCGCGGTCACCATCTCGATCGGGCCTTTCAGCGCGCCGAAGGCCTGTTGCGCCACCTGCGCCGAGACATCGCAGGCGATGCTGCAGCGTGGATTCGCTTCGTCGACGCAGATCAGGTGCCCGGTCTTCTGCACGCTCTCCAGCACCGTGTCCATGTCGATCGGGCTCAAGGTGCGCAGGTCGATGACCTCGCACTCCACGCCGTCCTTGGCCAGCGCCGCGGCGGCGTCGAGCGCGCGGTGCACCATCAGCCCGTAGGTGACGATGGTGGCGCCCTTGCCCTCGCGCACCACGTTCGCCTCGCCGAAGGGGATCGCGTACAGCGCCTCGGGCACCTCGCCCTCGAAGCCGTAGAGGTTCTTGTGCTCGAGGAAGATGACCGGGTCGTTGTCGCGGATGCTCTGCACCAGCAGGCCCTTGGTGTCGTAGGGCGTGCTCGGGCACACCACCTTCAGCCCCGGGATGTGCGTGAACAGCGGGGTCAGCATCTGGCTGTGCTGAGCCGCGGCGCGGAAGCCGGCGCCGCACATCGCGCGGATGACCACCGGGGTCTCGGCCTTGCCGCCGAACATGTACTTGAACTTGGCGGCCTGGTTGAAGATCTGGTCGAAGCACACGCCCATGAAGTCGACGAACATCAGCTCGGCCACCGGGCGCATGCCGCAGCAGGCCGCGCCGATCGCCGCGCCGATGTAGGCCGATTCGGACAGCGGCGTGTCCATCAGCCGGTCGCCGTGCTTCGCGTACAGGCCCTTGGTGACGCCGAGCACGCCGCCCCAGGCGTCGCGCTCGCCGTCGCCGCCGGCGCCGCCGACGATGTCCTCGCCCATCACGATCACCGAGGGGTCGCGCGCCATCTCCTGGTCGAGCGCCTCGTTGATCGCCTGCTTCATGCTGATCTTGCGTGCCATGGTGTCGGTCTCCTCGGATCTCAATACTTGACGTAGACGTCGGTCAGCAGGTCGGCCACGGTCGGCTGCGGCGCCGCCTTCGCTTCGGTGACCGCGCGTTCGATCAGGCCGAGCACCTCGTGGTCGATGGCCTGCAGCTCGGCCGCGGCGATCACGCCGGCGCTGGTGACGGCGGCGCTGAACTTCTTCAGGCAGTCGTTGTGCTCGCGGTTGTGCTCGTTCTCGCCGGGCGCGCGGTAGGTCTGCGCGTCGCCTTCGAAGTGGCCGTGGAAGCGCACCATCTTGCATTCCAGCAGCGCCGGCCCGCCGCCCTTGCGCGCGCGCGCGATGATCTCGCCGGCGGCTTCGTGCACCGCGAAGAAGTCGGTGCCGTCCACCGTCACGCCGGGCAGGCCGAAACCGGCGGCGCGGTCGACGTAGGAGTCCACCGCGACGCCGTAGTCGCGGCTGGTGCTTTCGGCATAGCCGTTGTTCTCGACGACGAAGATCGCCGGCAGGTTCCACACCGCGGCCAGGTTCAGGCTCTCGAGGAAGGTGCCCTGGTTGCTGGCGCCGTCGCCGACGAAGCTGATCGCGACCTCGCCCTTGCCGCGGAACTTGGCCGCGAGCGCCGCGCCGCAGACCAGCGGCGCGCCGGCACCGAGGATGCCGTTGGCGCCCATCATGCCCTTGTCGAGGTCGGCGATGTGCATCGAGCCGCCCTTGCCCTCGCAGGCGCCTCCCTTACGGCCATAGATCTCCTTCATCATCGCCAACACGTCCACGCCCTTGGCGATGCAGTGGCCGTGGCCGCGGTGCGTGCTGGCGATGCGGTCGCCGTCGCCCAGGTGCATCATGATCCCGGTGCCGGCGGCTTCCTCGCCGGCGTACAGGTGCACGAAGCCGGGGATGTCGCCACGGCCGAAGTCGATGTGCAGCCGCTCCTCGAACTCGCGGATCGTGCGCATCGTGCGGTAGGCCTGGAGCAACTGCTCCTTGGACTGCGGGAACGGGTTGCCTGCCATCGTCGGTCTCCTCATCGGTCGGGGGTGGGGGGTGTTGTGCGCAGCAGCCCGTCGCGGGCGGCTGCGGCCATGCATCGGGCCACGTCCAGCGTGCGGAACGCGCCTTCGCGGAGCGTGACGCCGACACGCTGGCCGGGCTCGAAGGACAGTTCGCGCTCGCCGTCGAGCGCGACCGTGCCGGCCTGCTGCTGCACCGGCAGCGGCTCGTCGGGGACCAGACGCTGCCAGCCGGCGATCGGAACCGGCAGCACCAGGCCCGGCGCGATCGGCGCGTGCAGCAGCGTCAGCGCGTCTTCAGGCCGTGCGGCCAGCTGCACGGCCAGCCCGCCGCGCTCGCGCCGGCCCACCGGCTGCAGCAGCGCGCCGATCGACGACAGGCCGATCGCCTCGGGCTCGCAGAAGGCCAGGTAGGCCGCGGCCAGCGAGCCGGTCTTCCACAGCGCGCGCGCGCCGACCGAGCGGTCGTGGGTGATCACCGCGTCGACGATGGCCACGTCGTGCCGCGTCCGGCCTTCGGCATCGTCGATGCGCACCTCGACCAGCTTGTTCGGCAGCAGCGCCTCGTCCGGCGCGATGCGGCCCGCGGCGTACAGCCCCGTGGCCAGGCCGGTGATCGTCGGCTCGCGCATCTCGGGGAAGGCGTTGTTCGTGCCGGTGGACAGGCCGGCGATCGGCAGGTCGGAGCCGGCGGCGTGCAGCTCGCGCACCACCGCTCGGTGCGTGCCGTCGCCGCCGAGCACGACGATCGCCGCGACGCCGGCGCGCTGCAGCAGGCGGGTCGCGGTGAAGGTGTCGTCCACCGTCGACTTGGGCTCCATGTCGAGCCAGTCGATGTGCGGCAGACTGGTGTCGCCGCGCTTCAGGTGGCGTTCGAGCAGCGCGCGGATCCCGCCGCGGTCGGGCATCAGCAGCGCGCGCGCGACGCCCGCAGCGCGTGCCGCCTGCAGCAGCCGCAGCACGATGTTGACGCGGTCGGTGATCTGCAGGTTGCCGGCATTCGCGACCACCCGGCGGATGTCGCGCGCCGACACCGGGTTGGCGATCACGCCGATGCAGGCGTCGGTGGCGGGCAGAGGCGGCAGCGGGACCATCGACTCGCACGGCGCAACGGCCGTGCCAGGCTGTCGCATGGCTCGCGCCGAGTCGTTCTACGAGGGAGGCTCGATTCGCGGGCTCGGGTAGACCCCGAGATCGATGGCTGTCACGCGCGATACAGCTGTCACACTCCGACTGTCACGTTCGGGCTGTGCGCGGCGGCGTCACCGCCCCCGCGCCGCCGGCAGCCCGATCGCCGGCTCGAACTTGGCGCGCTGCACGCTGAAGTACGCCTTCACCTGGCGCACGTTGGCGTCCTGCGTGAACAGGCGCTGCACCAGCGCCTGGTAGGCCGGCATGTCGGCCGCCCACACCACCAGCACGAAATCCGGCCCTGGCGACACGCGGTAGCTCTGCTGCACCGCAGGGTCGGCCACCGCGCGCTGCTCGAAGGCGGCCAGGTGCTCGGCGCCCTGGCGATCCAGCGTGATCTCGACGATCGCCGTCAGCCCGTGGCCCAGGCGCTCGTGCGACAACAACGCCACGCGCCGCTCGATGACGCCGGCCTCGACCAGGCGGCGCACCCGGCGCAGGCAGGTGGCCGGCGACACGTGGGCCGCCGCCGCCAGGTCCTGGTTGGACAGCGAGGCGTCCTGCTGCAGCAGGTCCAGCAGGCGCAGGTCGGTGGCGTCGAGTGTGAGGTTGTTCACGAAACAATAGATCTACGAGTAGACATTCAACGAACGATTATTTCACGCCATGGGCGCTTGAGTGACATCGCGTCAATCGAGATTATTTTTCGAAAGCATCTTTCACGACGGCTTGCCTACGATGCCGCCATTGCAACCCCGAGGGGCACCCCATGTGCGGCATCGTCGGCGCAGTCAGCACGCGCAACATCGTCCCGATCCTGATCGAAGGCCTGAAGCGGCTGGAATACCGCGGCTATGACAGCTGCGGCGTGGCGGTGCACCAGAGCGGCGAGCTGAAGCGCGCGCGCAGCACTGCCCGCGTGGCGCAGCTGGAGGCCAGCGCCGCCGAATCGCAGCTGGATGCCGGCACCGGCATCGCCCACACCCGCTGGGCCACGCACGGCGCGCCCGAGGTGCACAACGCCCACCCGCACTTCAGCCGCAACCGGGTGGCGGTGGTGCACAACGGCATCATCGAGAACCACGACGAGCTGCGCGCCGAGTTGCAGAAGCGCGGCTATGAGTTCAGCAGCCAGACCGACACCGAGGTCATCGCCCACCTGGTCGACCACCTGTACGACGGCGACCTGTTCGACGCGGTGCAGCGCGCCACGCAGCGGCTGAAGGGCGCCTACGCGATCGCCGTGTTCTGCCGCGACGAGCCGCAGCGTGTGGTGGGGGCGCGCGAAGGCTCGCCGCTGATCCTGGGGATCGGCAAGGGCGAGAACTTCCTGGCCAGCGACGCGATGGCGCTGGCCGGCGTCACCGACCAGATCGTCTACCTGGAAGAAGGCGACGTGGTCGACATCCAGCTGGGCAAGACCTGGATCGCCGCACGCCAGGCCGACGGCCGCTTCAAGGACGTGCAGCGCGAGGTGCGCACCGTGGTCGCGCACAGCGGCGCGGCCGAACTGGGGCCGTACCGGCACTACATGCAGAAGGAGATCTTCGAGCAGCCGCGCGCCATCGCCGACACGCTGGGCGACCTGGGCGAGACCACCGGCATTGCGCCCGAGCTGTTCGGCGACGGCGCGTTCCGCGTCTTCCGCGAAGTGGAGCAGGTGCTGATCCTGGCCTGCGGCACCAGCTACTACTCGGGTTCCACGGCCAAGTACTGGCTGGAGGCCATCGCCGGCATCCCCACCAGCGTCGAGATCGCCAGCGAATACCGCTACCGCGACAGCGTGCCGAACCCGAAGACGCTGGTCGTGACCATCAGCCAGAGCGGCGAGACCGCCGACACGCTGGCCGCGCTGAAGCATGCGCGCTCGCTCGGCATGGAGCACACGCTGACGATCTGCAACGTCGCCACCAGCGCGATGGTGCGCGAGTGCCGGTTCGCGTACATCACGCGCGCCGGCGTCGAAGTGGGCGTGGCCTCGACCAAGGCCTTCACGACGCAGCTGGTGGGCCTGTTCCTGCTGACGCTGGCGCTGGCGCAAACGCGCGGCCGGCTCGACGACGCGGAGGAACACGAACACCTGAAGGCGCTGCGCCACCTGCCGGTGGCGGTGCAGGCGGTACTGGCGCTGGAGCCGCAGATCATCGCCTGGGCCGAGGACTTCGCGCGCAAGGAGAACGCGCTGTTCCTCGGCCGCGGGCTGCACTACCCGATCGCGCTGGAGGGCGCGCTGAAGCTCAAGGAGATCAGCTACATCCATGCCGAGGCCTACCCCGCCGGCGAGCTGAAGCACGGCCCGCTGGCCCTGGTGACCAGCGCGATGCCGGTGGTGACGGTGGCGCCGAACGACGCGCTGGTGGACAAGCTGAAGAGCAACATGCAGGAAGTGCGCGCGCGCGGCGGCGAGCTGTTCGTCACCGCCGACGAAGGTACGCGCATCGACAGCGGGCCCGGCGTGCGCGTGATCCGCATGCCCGAGCACTACGGCGTGCTGTCACCGATCCTGCACGTGGTGCCGCTGCAGCTGCTGGCCTATCACACCGCCTGTGCGCGCGGCACGGACGTGGACAAGCCGCGCAACTTGGCGAAGTCGGTCACCGTCGAGTGAGCGACTCCGAGGGCTGCCACCCCCCCCCCGGTCGGCGCCTGCTGCCGCCAACAGGTGAGGGACGGCCAGTGCAGGCACTGGGCCGCTTTAGCGTGGCTCCAGCCGCTTGAAGTCGAGCCGGCTTGCCGGGATGTCCGATACGGTCCCTGCCGGCAGCTCGGTCGTTACGAGGTCGAAGTTCTCGACCCTGACCGGAAGCGACCTTCTCGACACCTGCAGCGGGAGTGAGCAGCCCTGCACCTGGCCATCGGCGCCGGTACGCAACAGAAAGACGGCACCCTTAAGCTGCTCGCGCAGATCGGGCGGCGGACGCGAGCCTGGCTTGGCATTGGCCAACAGCGCTCGCGGCAACGACATGAAATCCCCCATCAGGACGTGCCTCCCGTCTGCATCCCTTACGGCCGCCACCGGGTCACCGCCCATGAAGGCGGCGCGTTCGGCGGTCGAGAGTGCCGACGCCACGTCGATCCAGGTGCTGGATCTCACGTCGCCATCCGGGCCCAGCTCGATCGTGAGAGTCCCGCCGAGGCCCTCTTTCGGACTGGCGGGGCCGAAGAGCAGATAGCCGTCTCCGGCCGCTGGCAGGATGGTCGTGACTTTCCCGTTGCCTTCGAGTTCGTACTCTGCCGACCATCGCACCTGGCCTTCTTCATCGACCTCGAAGATCGGGAAGCGGCTCCTGTCGGTACCCTTGTCGTAGCGTGGCTCTCGCACGATCAGCCAGCCCTGCCGGTGGCGCAGCGGCGCGGCAATCACCTGCGACCAACCGCTTGCGAGCGCATAGCTCTTGGCCCAGACAGGCCTCCCGTCGCCCTGAAGACGTGCGAGCCAGATCTCGAAACTCAGGTCCTGCGCTTTGACGCCGGGGCGGGCCATGCGCTGACGAGGTCCGCCCGCGAGCACCCCACCGTCGGAGGTTGGCACAAGCCAGGTGACGCCGACCTCGAAGTCGGGGCCGAGCAGACGTGCCCAGCGCAGCTTGCCGTCATCGTCCAGGCGCTGGACGAAGCCGGCATAGCGGCGATCGCGCTTGACCGTGCCGCCGAAGACCACTCCGTTGTCGGACATTGCGACGATCGGATTGGCGATGACGAGCTCGCCCGGGGTATGGACCTGGGCCCATTGCAACTGTCCGTCGCGAGCGTGCTTCGAGACGAGAATGGACTCGGGTGATGCCTCGAGGAATCGCAGCAGCGATGACGAGTAATTGCTCGTGGTCGTGCCGATGATCGCCAGGCTCCCGTCGGCCGTCCGCGATAGCGACAACGGGCCGTCAGGTGCGGGCCCGCCGTGCACCGTGGCCCAGCGGGGCGTGAAGTCGGGGGCCAGGCCCACGAGAAGCACGTCGCCACCGCCCCGCGCGAGGTCCGTGCTGAAGGCTCGCGTCGCCACGGTCAGCGCATAGCCGTCGGCGCCCAGGCTGGCCAGCGGTGTCAGGCTGGCGGCCTCGGCATAGAGCGTTTCCGCCTCGGGCCCGGCTAGCACGGCTCCCAGGGGTCTCGCCTCGTTCGAGCCCGCCGCCCTGCATTGGATGTCGGAGCGGAAGTAGCCGATGTTGCCGGACGCCGTCGTGACCCGACCCGCCGCCGCCGTGGTGGTGCCCGTATCGACACCGGCGGATGTCGACACCGTCGCGAGCGCCATCACTCCCGTGAGCACAGCCAGCCTTGGTCGCATTTACCTCCCGATGCATGACGTGGCGAGAGGATTACAGCGCGTCACGGGGTCAGCGCAATTGCGCCGGGTCAACGTCGGGCGCAGCGGCGGGCACGGGCTTGCCCCTTGCCGATCGGCCCGGACCCGCCCGGGCTACTCGACGACCTTGACCAGCTGACCCGGCCGCGGCAGCGCGTCCCACATTCCGCGCATGTTGCGACGCAATAACTCGCAATTACCGGTGAGCCTGTGGTGACCGGCGTCAGGGCTGCGGCGGCTGCTTGGCGTCGATGAGGCGTTCGGTGTTTTCTTCCCACTGACGCA
>JAFLDG010000174.1 GCA_017302495.1 Burkholderiales bacterium | reverse complement strand
GGCGCGTCGATCCAGCCGAGCAGCACCGCAAAGGTGTCGTCGCCGACCGACGCCACCACGTCGCTCGCCCGCAGGCCGGCGCGCAACCGCACTGCGGCCTTGCGCCGCAGGACCTGGGCCGCCTCGCGGCCGAGCGCGGCCTCGGTCGTCGCCAGCCCCTCGACCCGCAGCACGATCAGCGCCATCGGCGCCGGCTCGCGCTCGCGCAGCGCGAGCAGGTGGGTCATGTGCTCGCGCAGCTGCGCATGATTCGGCAGCCCGGTCGCGAGGTCGGTCGCGTAGGCCTTGCGCGCGTGGCGTTCGAGCCGCTTGCGCAACACCGCCAGCGACAGCGCCCTGGCGAGTTCGGCGGCGCCGGCGGCGGCATCGGCGAGCACGTCCTGCACGCCGCGCTCGACCAGCGTGCCGGCCAGCGGCAGATCGTCCGCGGCCACGACCACGACCACCGCCGCGTCGAGCACCGCCTGCGACAGGGCCTGCCAGTGCAGCACGGCATCGAAACCCCGGGCCGGGTCGAGCCGCACCAGCACCGCGTCGAAGGCCTGCCGCTGCAACGCCGCAGCGGCCTCGTCGAGCGAGCCGCAGGCCTGCGTCTGCCAGGCCGCGAAGCCGATCGGCGGCTGCGCCGGTTCAGGCGCACCGACACACAACAGCCGGAGCGCTTCGGTCATTCCGCGGCGCAAAGACCAAGGGCCCGCGTGGGGCCCTGGCGCTGTCCTGGAGCGGGTGAAGGGAATCGAACCCTCGTATGAAGCTTGGGAAGCTGCCGTTCTGCCATTGAACTACACCCGCGAGGGCCGGAATTATAGGCAGCCCGGCGGCTGCGGCCGGCGGATGCACGGGGGCGGCACCGGCACGGGGCTCATCGCGCAGGCGGCGGGGCGGCGGGCCCCTGGTCCCTCGAATCGGGGGTCGCACACGACTGCGCGATGCACCTGTTGCCGTGCAAACGGGCCAGAATCGCCCCGCTGAAACCCGGAACCAACCGAACGGAGATTCATGCCATGACGACCAAGCTCCATCGACTCGCACTGGCAGCGCTCGTTGTCGGCGCCGGCCCGGCCGGCGCAGCCGTCGTGATCGACTATCCCGACTTCTCGAGCACGGCCGGCCTGCAGATCAACGGCCATGCGGCGCAGGTCGGCTCGGTGCTGCGCATCACGCCGGCGAACTACAGCCGGGCCGGCAGCGCCTTCTCGACGAACACGGTGTCGCTCGCGTCGGGCGCGTCTTTCAGCACCTACTTCCAGTTCCGCTTCACCAATCCCGGCGGTTCGCACGACGGCCAGGGCTTGGGCGCCGACGGCCTGACCTTCGTCGTCCAGACCGTAGCCAACAACGTCGGCGGCGCCGGCGGCGGCATCGGCTATCTCGGCATCAACAACAGCGTGGGCGTCGAGTTCGACACCTGGAACAACGGGGGCGGCGACAACAACAGCAGCAACCACGTCGGCATCAACGTCAACGGCAGCGTCTCGTCGCTTGCCCTGACCGAGGTGACCGAGGCCGACATGAACGGCGGCGATGTCTGGAACGCCTGGGTCGACTACAACTCGAGCACGCAACTGCTCGAGGCGCGCCTGAGCCTCAGCGCCAGCCGGCCGACGGCCGCGCTGGTTTCGTTGACACGCGACATCGCAGCCGACCTCGGTTCGACCAATGCGTACGTCGGATTCACGTCGGGCACCGGAGCGGCCTTCGCCGACCACGACGTGCTGCGCTGGACGCTGACCGACAACTACTCGCCCATCGACCCGCCGCCGGTTCCCGAGCCCGGCACTTGGGCGATGATGGCCGCCGGTCTGGCCGCTCTGGCCATGCTCAGGCGGCGCCGCCGGGACTGATCGGCGCCGTACGCCAATGGCCGCGGCCGCGCCGCCAGGGCGCGGCCGGGCGAGGCAGTCGCCGTGGCGCACTACACTCGTAGGCGTACCACGTCATCCTGCTGCCGCCCGATGAACCGCAGGCTCCCACTTGTCGCAGCCGCCGCCGCCCTGCTCGCCGCCTGCGCCGGCCTGCCCGGCCTCGACGCACCGAAAGTCACGCTCGCCGGCGTCGAATCGCTGCCCGGCGAGGGCATGGAACTGCGCATGGCGGTCAAGCTGCGGGTGCAGAACCCGAACGACCAGCCGATCGGCTTCGACGGCATCGCGGTCGACCTCGAAGTGCGCGGCATGGACTTCGCCGCCGGCGTGAGCGACGCGCGCGGCACGGTGCCGCGCTACGGCGAGACGGTGATCGTCGTGCCGGTCACGGTATCGGCCTTCGCGATGGCGCGCCAGGTCTACAGCTTCGCCACCGGCGATCGCGCGAAGGTCGACTTCGTCGCCAGCGGCAAGCTCGGCGGCACCGGCTTCGGCGGCGTACGCTTCACGTCCAAGGGCGAGTTCGAGCTGCCGACCCGCCCGCCGGCCGCGGCGCGAAACTGAGGCACCCCGGCCGCCGACCCGCCTCACGGACGGCCCGAGCCGATCGAAGGCGGTGCGGCCGCGCGCCGCACCGCATGCCCGCGATGACCCCGACCGCCCCGCCCCGTCCCGCCGCCGTGCGCAGCTTCGTGCTGCGAGGCGGCCGTATCGGCCCGGGCCAGAAGCGCGCGCTCGACGAACTGGGCCCGCGCTTCGTGCTGCCCTTCGGCGCCGAGCCGCCGGACTGGCCCGCGCTCTTCGGCCGCGACGCGCCGCGGGTGCTCGAGATCGGCTTCGGCATGGGCGACGCCACCGCGCAGATCGCCGCAGCGCTGCCGGGCACCGACTTCATCGGCGTCGAGGTCCACCCGCCCGGCGTCGGCGCGCTGCTCGCGCGCATCGGCGAGGCGGGCCTGACGAACCTGCGCATCGTGCGCCACGATGCGGTCGAGGTGCTGCAGCAGATGGTCGCGCCGGCAACGCTCGCCGGGGTGCATGTCTATTTCCCCGACCCCTGGCCGAAGAAGCGCCATCACAAGCGCCGGCTGATCCAGCCGCCGTTCGTCGCGCTGCTGGCCTCGCGCCTGGCCCCCGGCGCCTACCTGCACTGCGCGACCGACTGGCAGCCCTACGCCGAGCAGATGCTGCAGGTGCTCGGTGACGAGCCGCTGCTCGTCAACACCGCCACCGGTTACGCGCCGCGCCCGGCGTGGCGGCCGCAGACGAAGTTCGAGCGGCGCGGCCTGAAGCTCGGCCACGGCGTGTGGGATCTGCTGTTCCGGCGCCGCTGAAGCGCCGGCGGGCCGCGCCGCAGCGCGCGCGGGCCGCCGGCGGTCAGTCGTGCCAGTCGACCCAGCCGGTCCAGGCGGTGAGCAGCACGACCCCGCCGAACGCGATGCGGTACCAGGCGAACGGCACGAAGTCGTGCGTCGCGATGTAGCGCAGCAGCCAGCGCACGCAGGCCCAGGCGCTGACGAACGAGAACAGCAGGCCGACGCCGAACAGCGGCAGGTCGGCGGCGCTGAGCAGCGCGCGCTCCTTCAGCAGGCTGTACGCGCCGGCACCGATCAGCGTCGGGATCGCCAGGTAGAAGCTGAACTCGGTGGCCGCCTGGCGCGACAGGCCGAGCAGCATGCCGCCGATGATCGTCGCGCCGGAGCGGCTGGTACCGGGCACCATCGCGAAGCACTGCACCAGGCCGACCTTCAGCGCGTCCCAGGCGCTCATGTCGTCGACGTGCCGGATGCGCACCGCACCCGTTGGCCGGCGCTCGGCCCACAGGATGATGAAGCCGCCGACGATGAAGGTGCTCGCCACGACCACCGGCGTGAACAGGTGGGCCTTGATCGCCTTGCCGAAGAGCAGGCCGAGCACCACCGCCGGCAGGAAGCCGATCAGCACGTTGCGCACGAAGGCGCGTGCCTGCGCGCTGTGGCCGAACCCTAGCGCGGTGCTGCGCAACCGCTGCCAGTACACCAGGATGACGGCGAAGATCGCGCCGGTCTGGATCGCGATCTCGAAGACCTTCACCTTCGGGCCGGTGAAGTCGAGCAGCGACGCGGCGAGGATCAGGTGGCCGGTGGACGAGATCGGCAGGAACTCGGTGAGCCCCTCGACCACGCCCATGATCGCGGCCTTGGCCAGCAGCGGGATGTCCAATCGATCGCTTCCGTTCGTCGTGCGGCTGCGCCGCAGGCAAGGCGGCGGATGATACGGGCGGCCGCTGCCGCGACCGCCGCTCGAGCGCGACGGCCGCGCCCTAACCGACGCGCTCGACGCGGTAGCCGTCGGCGCGCATCGACTCGAGCATCTGCTGCACGTGCGCGTCGCCGCGGGTCTGCACCACCACTTCGATCTCCGCCCGCTCCAGCGACAGCGACGTGAACGCGCGCTGGTGCTGCACCTCGTCGATGTTGGCGCCGAGCCGGCCGAGCGCGGCCGCGACCTCGGCCAGCGCGCCCGGCACGTCGCGCACGTCGAAGCGCAGCCGCACCAGCCGGCCCGACTTGACCATGCCGCGGTGGATGATCTCGGCCAGCAGCAGCGGCTCGATGTTGCCGCCGCTCAGCACCACGCCGACGCGCCGGCCGGCGAAGCGATCGCGGTGCTGCAGCAGCGCGGCCAGGCCGACCGCGCCGGCGCCTTCGACCACGGTCTTCTCGATCTCGAGCAGCAGCAGGATCGCGCGCTCGATGTCGTCCTCGCCCACCAGCAGCACGTCGCGCACCTGCTGCCGGATGAGCGGCACGGTGAAGACCCCCGGCGACTTGACCGCGATGCCGTCGGCCACCGTCGCCTGCGCGCATTCGCGCTCGGCACCGTGCAGCGCGTTCCACACCGCCGGGAAGCGCTCGGCCTGCACGCCCCAGACCTCGAGCGCCGGCTGCAGCGCGCGCGCCGCGGTCGCGATGCCGGCGATCAGCCCGCCGCCGCCCACCGGCACCACCAGCGCCTGCAGCGTCGGCGCTGCAGCCAGCATCTCGAGCGCGATCGTGCCCTGCCCGGCGGCCACCGCCGGATCGTCGTACGGGTGCACCATCGTCAGCCCGCGCGCGTCGGCCAGCGCCAGGCCGTGCAGCCGCGCCTCGTCGAAGGTGTCGCCGTGCAGCACCACCTCGGCGCCGAAGCGGCGCGTGTTCTCGACCTTCACCGCCGGCGCGAAGCGCGGCATCACGATCACCGCCGGCAGGCCCATGCGTTCGGCGTGGTAGGCCACGCCCTGGGCGTGGTTGCCGGCCGAGACCGCGAGCACGCCGCGCGCGCGCTCGTCGGCCGTCAGCTGCGCCATCTTGTTCAGCGCGCCGCGCTCCTTGAACGACGCGGTGAACTGGTGGTTCTCGAACTTCAGGTAGACCTCGCAGCCGCACAGCGCGGACAGCGTGCGCGAGTGCAGGCACGGCGTCTCGACCACCTGCCCGGCCAGCCGGCCGGCGGCGGCCTGCACCTCGGCCAGCGTCAGTGTCGGCACGCTCACCACGCCGCCTCGAGGATCTCGCGCAACTGCGCCGCGTCGGCGATCGGCCGCGGGTTCGTGCGCACCCACGGATTGGCCATGCCCTTGTCGGCGATCACGCCCAGCCGGGCGCGGTCGATGCCGAGCTGGCCGATGCGCGTCGGCAGGCCGAGGCGCGCGATCAGCGCCTCCACTTGGTCGGCCGCCGGCCGGGCCGGGTCGCCGAGCGCTGCCGCGACCTCGGCCAGTTGCGGCGCGCAGTGCGCGGCGTTCCAGCGCATCACGGTCGGCAGCAGCACGCACGAGGTGATGCCGTGCGGCACGCCGCTGTCGGCGCCGAGCGCGTGGCCGAGGCCGTGGCTCGCGCCGTATTCGACGCGGCGGATGCTGAACGCCGCGAGCCAGGCGCCGAGCTGCGCGTCGAGGCGGGCGTCGAGGTCGGCCGGCGCGTCGGCGTTGCGGCTCAGCGCGCGCTGCAGCAGCGCGAGCGCGCGCACGCTGGTGGCATCGACCAGCGGCTGCGCGTTCACCGAACACAGCGCCTCGACCGCATGGTCGACCGCGCGGATGCCGGTGGAGAACCACAGCCGCGCCGGCGTGTGCACGGTGATCGCGGGGTCCAGGATCACCGCCGCCGGGCCGATGAAGCGCCCGCTGTAGCCCTGCTTGGTGCCGTGGCGCGTGTCGGTGCAGCCGCCGAGGTCGCTGAACTCGGCGCCGGACAGCGTCGTCGGCACCGCGATCTGCCGGCACGGCGGGGCCTTCGGCTGCGGCACGACGCGGCTGCCGTCGGCCGCGACGCGCATGTGCCAGGCGCCCATCGCGTCGATGTCGTCCACGCCTTCGGCCAGGCACACCAGCGCCACCTTGACCGTGTCGATCACGGTGCCGCCGCCGATGCTCACGACCAGGTCGGCCCGGGCCGTGCGCAGCGCGCGTGCCAGCGCGAGCACGGTCTCGCGCGGCGTGTGCTCGATGCATTCGTCGAACACGCCGACGACCCGTTCGCGCACCGCCGCGAGCGCGCGCTGAACCGCATCGGTCTTGCGGTTCAGCGAGCGGCCGGTGACGACGAACAGCCGCTGCGCGCCGCGCGCCGCGGCCTCGGCCGCGATGCCCTCGGCCGCGGCGACGCCGAAGCGCACGCGGTCCTGCGCCAGGAACTCGAACACACCGTTGCGCATCGCCGCGCCCTCCTTCAGAACTTGTTCGCGCCCAGGTAGCCGAACAGGTGCCCGGCCACCTTGCGCATCTGGATCTCCTCGCTGCCTTCGGTGATGCGGTAGCGGCGGTGGTGGCGGTAGATGTGCTCGAAGGGCTTGTGGCGCGAGTAGCCGATGCCGCCGTGCACCTGCATCGCGCGGTCGGCCGCCTCGCACACCAGCCGGTTCGCCCAGTAGTTGCACATCGAGACCTTGTCCGACAGCCGCTTCTCGACCTCGGGCTTGGGGCACTGGTCCATCTGCCAGGCGGTCTTGCGGATCAGCAGACGCAGCATCTCCACCTGCGTCGCCAGTTCCACCAGCGGGAACTGGATGCCCTGGTTCTTCGCCAGGTCCTCGCCGAAGGGCTTGCGCGCACGCGCGTAGGCCACGCTTTCGCGCACGCAGTAGTCGGCCGCACCCAGGCTGGACGCGGCCTGCCGGATGCGGTTCTCGTGCACGAAGTGCTGCGCCACCGCGAGGCCGCCGTCCTCGGGGCCGAGCAGCGTGTCCGCGCTCACCCACACCTGCGTGAAGCTCACGCGCGGGTGGTCGGTCGGCATGTTGAAGGTCCACAGGTACTCCTCGACCTTCACCCCCGGCTGCCGCGCCGGCACGATGAAGCAGCCGATGCCGCGCGGATCGCCGGCGGCGCCGCCGGTGCGCGCGAACACCAGGCAGTGCGTCGCGTGGTGCATGCCGGTGGTCCACATCTTCTCGCCGTTGATCCGCCAGCCGGGCACGCCGTTCACCGTCTCGCGCACCGCGGTGGTCTCCATGTGCGTCGCGTCCGAGCCGTGGTTCGGCTCGGTCAGGCCGAAGCAGACGCGCGCGCGCTCGTCGAGCATCGCCGCGATCAGCGCCTGCTGCTGCGCTTGCGTGCCGAAGTCGCGCAGCATCAGCACCACCGGATGGTTGGCGACGATCGAGTGCTCGGTCTGCAGGTCGTTGTGCAGGCCCAGGCCCTTCGCCGCCAGGTGCTCGCGGATCACGGCCATCCACAGGTGGCTGCCGTCGCGGCCGCCGTAGGGCGCCGGCAGCGCGAAGCGCAGGTGGCCGGCGGCGTCGGCGCGGCGCCGCGCCTCGCGCAGCAGCGCCTCCCACTCCGGCCGCGGCAGGCCGTCGCGCTCGAAGTCGGTGCGCGCCCATTCGCGGCGGTGGTCGAAGAAGCGCTGGTTGTCGTCCTGCCGCTGCAGCGGCTCGATCTGCTCGGCGATGAAACGGTCCAGCTCGGCCAGATAGGCCACGAGATCCGCGGGCAGGTCGAAGTCCACGTCAATCCTCCCTCTGGTCGGCCGGCGGCGCCAGCGCGCACCGGTAGCTGGCATAGGTCGGCTGGTCGACCGCGAGCTTGTCCAGCGTCACCCGGCGCAGGTGCGCCAGCAGCCCCGGCGTGTGCAGGCCGATCGTGCCGTCGGCGATGCGCGCGCACAGCCGCGCGTTCAGTTCCTCGAGGCTGCCGTCGGCGCCGAGCAGCTGGCGCAGCCGTTCGTGCTCGGCCGCCTCGGCCGCGGGCGCGAGCCGCAATTGGCGGCGCACGATGTCGACCACATTCGCGGCGACGCGCGCGTGGAAGGCGGCCTGCCCCTGCAGCTGCGGCATCGCCTGCTCGCGCAGGAAGGCCGCGACCGCGGCCAGCAGCTCGTCGGGGTCGGGGCGGTCCTGCATCAGCGCGCCGCCTCGCCGGCGAGCTGGTCGAGCAGGTCGATCTCGGTCTCGGACGCGCGCCGGCCGATCGCCGCGCGTTCGACCGACGGCTCGTCGCCGCTCAGGTGGGCCTGCGCCATCGCCTCGCACATCAGCCCCCACTTCAGCGTGCCGAGCAGTTGCCAGAAGCGCACCCGCGCCGGGTCGACCTCGCCGCCGGCCTCGGCGTAGCCGGCGAACAGCTCGCCGCGCGTGCCGAAGCCGCCGACCGGCAGGTCGAGCCGGCCGAAGCGCCAGCTCGGCACGCACAACCAGCCCAGGTCCTCCATCGGATCGCCGAGATGCGCGAGCTCCCAGTCGAGCACCGCACGCAGGCCGTGGGCGTCGACGATCAGGTTGCCGTTGCGGAAGTCGCCGTGGACCAGCGTGAACCGCGGCGGCGCCGGCGGCGCGTGCTCGGCGAGCCAGCGCAGCGCCAGCTCGAACACCGGCTTGGCCCAGCCGCGGCCGCGGTGCTGCGCCGCATAGTGTGCGAGTTCGGCGGCGGCCGGTGCCCGTCGCAGCCCGGCCGGCAGCGCGG
>JAFLDG010000173.1 GCA_017302495.1 Burkholderiales bacterium | reverse complement strand
GTGCTCTTCCGATCGGTCGAACAGGCGCTCCTGCGCGTCCATCAGCCATTGTCGCCGCCGGCGGCGCGGCGACTACTGCTCGATCACGTCGGCGCCCGGCGGCGGCACGAAGCGGAAGGCGGCTTCCGGAATCGCGACGTTGGCCGCGACCTCGCCGAACTGCAGCAGCGAACGCTGGCCGAAGGCGTCGACGATCTCCACCGCCGCCAGCGCCTTGCCGCGAAAGCCGATGCGCACCGCCTGCACGGCACTGTCGGCGGCGCGCGGCACGGCCTGCACCCAGTCGATGCCGCCCTGGGACGCTTGCGCCTGCAGCGCGAAGTCCTGGTCCGGCGCCGCGCCGGCGAGCAGCGCCGCCGGCGTCGCGCCGAGCGCCTGCGCCATGCGGCGCACGCTGACCTGGTTCAGGTCGGCGTCGTAGATCCAGACCTTCAGCCCGTCGCCGACGATCAGCTGCTCGAACGGCTTCGCGTAGGCGAAGCGGAAGCGGTTCGGGCGCTGGAACTCGAAGCTGCCGCTCGAGCTGCGCTTCTTCTGCCCGTCGGCCGCGGTGACCGTCTGCGTGAACGCCGCGCGGCCGGACTTCACGTCGCGCACGAACTCGCGCAGCGTGTCGACCGCGTCGGCGCGGGCCGCGCACGCGGCGAGGAACAGCCACGCGACGAACAGCCGGCGCATCACTCCTCCCGCTTCGGCACGATCAGCTCGCGGTTGCCGTTGCTCGCCATCGCCGACACCAGCCCCGACTTCTCCATCTGCTCGAGCAGCCGCGCGGCGCGGTTGTAGCCGATGCGCAGGTGGCGCTGCACGAGCGAGATCGACGCGCGCCGGTGCTGCAGCACGATCGCCACCGCCTGGTCGTACATCGGGTCGGCCTCGCCATTGCCGCCGCCGCCCTCGCCGAACGGCGCCGGCTCGGCTTCGCCCTCGAGCACGCCGCCTTCGAGCAGGCCCTCGATGTAGTTCGGCTCGCCCTGGCTGCGCAGGTAATCGACGACGCGGTGCACTTCGTCGTCGCTGACGAAGGCGCCGTGCACGCGCACCGGCAATCCCGTGCCCGCGGCGAGATAGAGCATGTCGCCCTGGCCGAGCAGCGCCTCGGCGCCCATCTGGTCGAGGATGGTGCGGCTGTCGATCTTGCTCGCCACCTGGAAGGCGATGCGCGTCGGGATGTTGGCCTTGATCAGGCCGGTGATCACGTCGACGCTCGGCCGCTGCGTGGCCAGCACCAGGTGGATGCCGCAGGCGCGCGCCTTCTGCGCCAGGCGGGCGATCAGCTCCTCGATCTTCTTGCCGACCACCATCATCAGGTCGGCCAGCTCGTCGATCACGACGACGATGTGCGGCAGCCGCTCCAGCGGCTCGGGCGCCTCGGGCGTCAGGCTGAACGGATTCGGCAGCGATTCGCCGCGCTCGGCGGCCTCGTGGATCTTCTTGTTGTAGCCGGCGAGGTTGCGCACGCCGAGCTTGCTCATCAGCCGGTAGCGCCGCTCCATCTCGCCGACACACCAGTTCAGCGCGTTCGCCGCCTGCTTCATGTCGGTGACCACCGGGCACAGCAGGTGCGGGATGCCCTCGTAGACGCTCATCTCGAGCATCTTCGGGTCGATCAGGATCAGGCGCACGTCGCGCGCCTCGGCCTTGTAGAGCAGGCTGAGGATCATCGCGTTGATGCCCACCGACTTGCCGGCGCCGGTGGTGCCGGCGACCAGGCCGTGCGGCATCTTCGCGAGGTCGGCGACCATCGGGTTGCCGACGATGTCCTTGCCGAGCGCGATCGTCAGCAGCGAGTGCGCATCGTGGTAGACCTGCGAGCCGAGGATCTCGGCCAGGCGGATGGTCTGGCGGCGCGCGTTCGGCAGCTCGAGCGCCATGTAGTTCTTGCCCGGGATCGTCTCGACCACGCGGATGCTGACCAGCGACAGCGAGCGCGCCAGGTCCTTCGCCAGGTTGACCACCTGCGCGCCCTTGACGCCGACGGCCGGCTCGATCTCGTAGCGCGTGATCACCGGGCCGGGGCTGGCGGCGACGACGCGCACCTCGACGCCGAAGTCCTTCAGCTTCTTCTCGATCAGCCGGCTGGTCATCTCCAGCGACTCGGGGGTCACGGATTCGATGCGCGACGGCGGCGAATCCAGCAGGTCGACCTGCGGCAGCTTGGTGTCGGCCAGCTCCTTGAACAGCGGCTGCTGGCGTTCCTTCGCGACCCGCTCGGACTTCGGCACCTCGAGCACCGGCGGCTCGATCACCAGCGGCACCTGCAGGCCCGGCGGCTTGCGCTCGACCTCGACCTCCTGCTCGCGCTCCTCGACCAGGCGCTCGGCGATGCGCCGGTCTTCGTCCTGCGCCTGGCGCTGGCGGCGGCGCTCGAAGAAGCCGTCGATCGCGGCACCGAGGCCTTCGGCTGCGGCCAACCACGAGAAGCGCAGGGCCAGCGCCGCGCCCGCCACCAGCCCGGCAATCCAGAGCACACCGGAGCCGGCAAAGCCGAACAGCCGTTCCGACAACGGTCCGAGCGTGTAGCCGAGCACGCCGCCCGCGTGCCCACCGGGCAGCCTCGCTTCCCCCTGGTACAAGCGCGACCACTCCAGCGCGCAACTGCTTGCCAGGAGCAGCACCAGCCCGGACCAGAAGACGATGCGCGGCAGCGTCGACGGCGACGGCTCCACGCCACGCAGCGTGCGCGCCAGCGCCGACAGCCAGGCGCGAAGGCTCACCGGCACCAGCCACCAGACCGATACGCCGAACAGGAACAGGCCGAAGTCCGCGACCCAGGCGCCGATCAGCCCGGCCTTGTTGCGCAGCGCCGCACCGTCGCCGGTGGTCGAGAAGCCGGGGTCGCCAGCGTGGTGGGTGGCCAGCGCCAGCAGGAACAGCAGCCACAGCACGCCGCTGGCCGCGAGCAACGCCTGGCGGCGCAGGCGGGCTGCCGCGGTCAGCGGCATCGGCGCCGGCGCGGAGGGCACGACACCAGGGCGGGTCAGTGTGCCGGCGGCAGCGCCATCGGCACGCAGCGAGCCGAGCGGAAAGGTCATCCGGTGATTATGGCTACGGCCCGGCGGCTCGCGCCGCCTTCACGCCGCTGCCGCGCCGTGCCCGCTGCGGGCCCGCCTTCAGTCGTTCTGCAGCCGCTGCTTGATGATGACCGAGCCGTTCTCCTGGGTCTCGATCACGCCGCGCTCCTCGAGATCCTTCATCACGCGGCTGACCATCTCGCGCGACGCGCCGACCACCTTCGCCATGTCCTGGCGCGACACCTTGTGGCGGATGATCTGCACGCCCTTGTCGTCCTCGGCCATGTCGAGCAGCGCGCGCGCGACCCGGCCGTAGACGTCGAGCAGCGCGAGCGACTCGATCTGCCGGTCGGCGTTGCGCAGCCGCCGCACCAGGCCGCGCAGCACGCCGTAGGCGAGCGTGGAGTTCTCCGGCAGGCAGCGCACGAAGTCGGCGCGCGCCAGCACCAGCATGTCGGTCTGCACCTCGGCGCGCACGGTGGCCGAGTGCGGCTCGTTGTCGATCAGGCTCATCTCGCCGACGTAGTCGCCGGCCTCCAGCACCGCCAGAATCACCTCGCGGCCGCGCGAGTCGGCGGTCAGCACGCGCGCCCGGCCGTTGAGCAGGATGAACAGCGCGTTGCTCTTGCGGCCCTGCTCGACGACCAGCTCGCCGCGGCGGAAACGCCGCTTGACGACCGCATCGGCGACCGACTGCGCCTGCTCGGTGGTGAGCATCGAGAAAAGCGGCACCCGGCGGATCAGGTCCAGGTTGGACATCAACGACATCGGCAGTCCCCTCTACGACGTGGTCGGATGAGCCTGCGGGCCGGCGGCCCGTGGCCCGCTCACTACAATTGTCGTATTGTGCCCACGGTGCACCGCTCGACCGGCCGCACGCACCTGCCGGCAACGGCCGGCGTCGGTTTCGCGCGACGCTCCGCCGTCCGAAACAGCCGCCGTCCGCCCCGACCTGCCAGCAGCCCGCCGGGCCGCACCAAGGGCGAACACCGGCAGACAGAGCCCGAAGGTACCCCCCGATGACCGCTGCACCGACCCATGCCCGCGTCCTGATCCTCGGCTCCGGCCCGGCCGGCTACACCGCGGCAATCTACGCCGCGCGCGCCAACCTGCAGCCGCTGCTGATCACCGGCATCGCGCAGGGCGGGCAGTTGATGACCACCACCGACGTCGACAACTGGCCGGCCGACGTGGACGGCGTGCAGGGCCCGGACCTGATGCAGCGCTTCCTGAAGCACGCCGAGCGCTTCGACACGCGGGTCGTCTTCGACCATGTGAACCAGGTCGACCTCGGCGTGCGGCCGTTCCGGCTGCAGGGCGACGCCGGCACCTACACCTGCGACGCGCTGGTCATCGCCACCGGCGCGTCGGCCAAGTACCTGGGCCTGCCGAGCGAGCAGGCGTTCATGGGCAAGGGCGTCAGCGGCTGCGCCACCTGCGACGGTTTCTTCTACCGCGGCCAGGACGTGTGCGTGGTCGGCGGCGGCAACACCGCGGTCGAGGAGGCGCTGTACCTGTCCAACATCGCGTCGAAGGTGCACCTGATCCACCGCCGCGACAAGTTCCGCGCCGAGCCGATCATGGTCGACAAGCTGATGGCCAAGGTCGAGGCCGGCAAGGTCGAGCTGCACCTGTGGCACACGCTGGACGAAGTGCTCGGCGACGCCGGCGGCGTGACCGGGGTGCGCATCCGCTCCACGCGTGACGACAGCACGCGCACGCTGGACCTGAAGGGCTGCTTCATCGCGATCGGCCACCAGCCGAACACCGACCTGTTCAAGGGCCAACTGGAGATGACCGACGGCTACCTGATCACGCGCGGCGGCTTGGCCGGCATGGCCACGGCGACCAGCGTCGACGGCGTTTTCGCCGCCGGCGACGTGCAGGACCATGTCTACCGGCAGGCGATCACGTCGGCCGGCACCGGCTGCATGGCGGCGCTGGACGCGCAGCGCTGGCTCGAGCAGCGCGGCGGCTGAGCGCCCCGGCCGGCGGGCCGCGCGCGCCGGACAGCCGTGCCGCACCGGCCTGCGCCGGCTCGCTATAATGCTCGGCTTTGCCGGCCGAGGCCGGCTCCTCGAAGAATTTGGAGAAGCGTCATGGCACGCGTCTGTCAGGTCACGGGCAAGGGCCCGCGGGTCGGGAACCATGTTTCCCACGCCAACAACAAGACCAAGCGCCGCTGGCTGCCGAACCTGCATTACCGCAGGTTCTGGGTCGAGAGCGAGAACCGCTGGGTGCGGCTGCGCATCACCAACGCCGCGTTGCGGCTGATCGACAAGGTCGGCATCGACCAGGTCGTCACCGACCTTCGCCGGCGCGGCGAAATCTGAACCGGGAGCGCTGAACCATGGCCACCAAGGGCAAGGGCGGACGCGAGAAGATCAAGCTCGAATCCTCGGCCGGTACCGGCCACTTCTACACGACCGAGAAGAACAAGAAGACGACGCCGGGCAAGCTCGAGTTCATGAAGTTCGACCCGAAGGCACGCAAGCACGTGCTCTACAAGGAAACGAAGCTGAAGTAGTCGGAGGGCCGGGTCGCGGTTGCGACCGCCCCTCTTGTTCGGGAGCCGGGCTCCTGGACGTGCAAACGGGGCCCGCGGGCCCCGTTGTCGTTGGCCGACGCCTCCCTCAGGCGCGGGCGGCGCGCAGCTTCAGCGAGAACTCCTGCAGCGCGGCGATGCCGCTGTCCTCGGCCTTGCGGCACCAGGCCTGCAGGTCGGCCACCAGCTGGTCGGCGGAGACGTTGGTGCGTGTCCAGAGCTGGCGCAGCTCTTCCCGCATCGCCACCAGCTTGGCCAGCGCCGGGTTCTCGCCCACCGCCCGCGCCACCAGCGCCCGATCCCCGGCGGGGATGCGATCGGCGTCGCGGTGCAGCCAGCGCCGCGCCGCGACCAGGCCCTTCCAATGGGCCCCGTTCTGCGCGCCCTGGGCTTTCAGCCGGTCGAGCTCGGCGCCGCAGGCATGCTTCAGCGCCTTTGCGTACTTGGCCATCACCTCGTAGCGGTTGGCGATCAGCGCCTCGAGCGTCTTGCCGTCGGCCACCGGGCGGATCTCGCCGAGCTCGAGCTTCGGCGGCGTCTTGCGCACCCGGGCCAGACCGAGCAGCTCCAGGCCGCGGATGTAGACCCAGCCGATGTCGAACTCGTAGGGCTTGACCGACAGCTTGGCCGAGGTCGGGTAGGTATGGTGGTTGTTGTGCAGCTCCTCGCCGCCGATCACCACGCCCCAGGGGAAGATGTTCGTCGACGCGTCCGGCGCCTCGAAGTTGCGGTAGCCCCACCAGTGACCCAGACCGTTGATGATGCCGGCGGCGGTGATCGGGATCCAAAGCATCTGCACCGCCCAGACCGTCAGGCCCAGCGCACCGAACAGCAGCAGGTCGATCACCAGCATCAGGCCCACGCCCTGCCAGTTGTAGCGGCTGTAGAGGTTGCGCTCGAGCCAGTCGTTCGGCGTGTTGTGGCCGTACTTGTCCAGCGTCTCCTGCACCTTGGCTTCGGCGCGGTACAGCTCGCTGCCGGTAAGCAGCACGGTCTTGATGCCCCTGGTGACCGGGCTGTGCGGGTCGTCGACCGTCTCGCACTTGGCGTGATGCTTGCGATGGATCGCGACCCACTCCTTCGTGACCATGCCGGTGGTCAGCCAGAGCCAGAAGCGGAAGAAGTGCGACGGGATCGGATGCAGATCCAGCGCCCGGTGCGCCTGCGCCCGGTGCAGGAAGATCGTGACGCCGGCGATCGTGACGTGCGTCAGCACGAGGGTCACCAGCACGACCTGCCACCACGACAGCTCGAGCAGGCCGCCGCTCAGCAGCCCCGCCACCGCGTCGCGCAGCACGTTCAGTTCATCCATGGATGGTTGTACCTTCAGGGCCCGGAATCGGGCAGCCGCGAATTCTACCGGCCGGCCCCTGCCGCGCCTTGTGGGAACTGCCTAGACCCGCCGTCGCCGCGGGCCGGCAGCCGCCGTCGCACGGCCCCGGGCCGGAACGGCCGCAACCGGGTTCAGCGCCGTTGCCAGACGGCTGCGAAAAACCCGTCGGTCCCGTGGCGATGCGGCCACAGCCGCAGATGGCCGGCGGCATCGAGCTCGGCCGCGCCCGGAACGCCGGCCTGCTCGAGCAGCCGGGCAGCGGGCAGCGGCTCGAACTGCCCGCCCGCGTCGGCGGTGAAGGCTTCCGCCACCGCCTCGTTCTCGGCCCGCAGCAGGCTGCAGGTGGCATAGACCAGCCGCCCGCCCGGTGCCAGCAGGCGGCCGGCGCTGGCCAGGATCGAGCGCTGCTTGGCCTGCAGCTCGGCCACCGAGGCCGGCGACTGGCGCCACTTCAGGTCCGGGTTGCGGCGCAGCGTGCCGAGCCCGGAACACGGCGCGTCGACCAGCACACGCTGGACCTTGCCGGCCAGGCGCTTGATGCGATCGTCGCGCTCGTGCGCGAGCTGCGCCGGGTGCACGTTGCTCAGGCCGCTGCGCGCGAGCCGCGGCTTCAGCGCGTCGAGCCGGTGCGCCGAGGTGTCCCAGGCATAGAGCCGGCCGGTGTTGCGCATCGCCGCGCCGAGCGCCAGCGTCTTGCCGCCGGCGCCGGCGCAGAAGTCGACGACCATCTCGCCACGCTTCGGGTCGGTGAGCAGCACCAGCAGCTGGCTGCCTTCGTCCTGCACCTCGAACTCGCCGCGCTCGAAGGGCCCGAGCCGGTTCAACGCCGGCTTGCCCGCCAGCCGCAGCCCCCACGGCGACCAGCGCGTGGGCTCGGCGCCGATGCCCGCCGCAGCCAACTCGTCGCGCACCGCCTCGCGCCGGGCCTTGAGCAGGTTCACCCGCAGGTCCAGCGGCGCCGGCTGCAGCAGCGCCGGCGCGAGCGCATCGAACTCCGCGTCGCCGAGCTGCTCGCGCAGCGCCCCGGCCAGCCAGTCGGGCAGGTTGTGGCGCAATTTGTCCGGCAGCGCCTGCGGGTCGATGCCGCGGCAGTGTTCGAGCCACGCCGCCTCGCCGTCGGCCAGCGCCGCGCGCAGGAACGCGGCGTCGCCCTGCCAGCCGAGCAGCACCAGCCGCCGCTCCATCGGACCGCGGCCCGATTGCGCGAGATGCTGGAACAGCCGCCGGCGCCGCAGCACCGCATACGCGGTCTCGGCCAGCGCATGCCGTTCGCGCGGGCCGAGGTTGCGGTGCTGCCTGAAGAAGGCCGAGACCACGGCGTCGGCCGGCGCCTCGAACGGCAGCAGGCGGCGCAGCAACTCGGCACACCGGTCGACCAGCGCGTTCGGACCCATCGCGCCGATTATCCGGAGCCTTCGGGTCCGCGGCCGCGGCGGCCGCTACGCGGGCAGCAGCAGTTGCGACTCGGCGCCGCGATGGCGGACGACGCCGCCGTCGACCCGCAGCGCATCCTCGACGAACCAGCGCACCGCCCGCGGGTAGATCAGGTGCTCGGTCGCGAGCACCCGCGCGGCCAGGGCCGGTGCGTCGTCGTCGGGCCGCACCGGCACCACCGACTGGATCACGATCGGCCCGTGGTCCAGCGCCGGCGTCACGAAGTGCACGGTCGCGCCGGCGAGCTTGCAGCCGGCGTCGAGCGCACGCTGGTGCGTGTGCAGGCCCGGGAACAGCGGCAGCAGCGACGGATGGATGTTGAGCAGCCGGCCGTCGTAGCGCCGGACGAAACGCTCGCCGAGGATGCGCATGAAGCCGGCGAGCACCACCAGGTCCGGGTTGAACCGGTCGATCGCCGCGGCCAGCGCGTCGTCGAAGGCCTCGCGCGCGGCGTAGGCGCGGTGCTCGACGACGGCGGTGGCGATGCCGCGCGCGGCGGCGAACGCC
>JAFLDG010000172.1 GCA_017302495.1 Burkholderiales bacterium | reverse complement strand
GCGCCGACGACGCGGCCAGCCGCTGCTGCAGCGCGCCGGCGCGCTGGGCCGGCGTGCGGCCGTCGTCGACGATCGTGCGCACGTCGTGCGCGAAGGCGCTGTTCCAGTACGCGTCGAAGGTCGCCGCCATCGCCGGCACGACCGCGCCGGCGCCGAGCAGGTCGAGATCGAAGTAGCCCTGCGTCTCGTCGCGCAGGAAGTAGGCGTCGCCGATGTTGCGCCCGCCGGCAATGGCGAACACGCCGTCGACGACGAGCAGCTTGTTGTGCATGCGCCGGTTCAGGCGCGGATCGCCGAGCGCGGCATCGAACAGCCGGCCGGCGTGGTTGTCGCGGCCGGCGAGGAAGGGGTTGAACAGCCGGACCTCGACCTTCGGCTGCGCGGCCAGGCCCAGCCAGACCGGATCGTCGCCGGCGGTGTACATGTCGTCGAGCAGCAGCCGCACGCGCACGCCGCGCTCGGCCGCGTCGAGCAGCGCACGCACGACGCGCAGCCCGGTGGCATCGGATCGGAACTGGTAGACCTGCAGGTCCACCGACTGCCGCGCGCGCTCGATCAGGCCGACACGCGCCTGCAGCGCCTCGCTGCCCGAAACCAGCAACCGGAATCCGCTCGACGCGCCGGCCGGCAGCGAATTCGCCGCCAACGCCGCGAGCGGCGCGTCCGGCGCCGGCGGCAACGCCGTCGATGCCGGCCGCTCGCGCACGTCGGGCAAGGCCATGCAGCCGGCCAGCAGCAACGCGGTCAGGGCGAGCGCGAGAGCGCGGGTCAGCGCCGCCGCCCAGCCATCGACTGCGGCTGCGGGCGGCAGGCGGATGGGAGCACGTCGCACGGGGGGCGCGATGCTAGCATCGCCGCCCCGCCGACCAGCCTGCTGCCGAGCCCGCGATGCCCCCGACGAAGACACGCGCCCCGGCCGGGCAGCGCGCGAAGCCGGCCACCCCGCCGAGCGCGCCGAGCAAGCAGTTGCATGTGTTCGCGAACCCGGCGCCCGGGCGCGACTACCTGATCCGCTTCGAGCTGGCCGAGTTCACCTGCCTGTGCCCGCTCACCGGCCAGCCCGACTTCGCGCACTTCCGCATCGAGATGGTCTGCGACCGGCTCTGCGTCGAGCTGAAGAGCCTGAAGATGTACTTCTGGAGCTACCGCGACGAGGGCGCGTTCCACGAGGCGGTGACCAACACCGTGCTCGACGACATCGTCGCCGCGACGCAGCCGCGCTTCGTGCGCGTTAGCGCCCGCTGGAACGTGCGCGGCGGCATCTACACGACCGTGGTCGCCGAACACCGGAAGAAGGGCTGGCGGCCGGCAGCGCCGGTGGCGCTGCCCGACCTCGAGCCGGCAACCGGCGCGGCGGGATGACGACGGCGTGACGACGGCGGCGAGGACGCTCGAAACGCCGCGGCTGAAGCTGCGGCCTTTCACCGACGCCGACGCCGCGGCCTACGCCGCGATGTGCGCCGACCCCGAGGTGATGCGCCACATCGGCACCGGCGTCGTCCAGACCGCGGCCGAGGCCTGGCGCGCGATGGCGATGTTCCTCGGCCACTGGCAGTTGCGCGGCTTCGGCATGTGGGCGCTCGAGCATCGCACCAGCGGCGTGCTGCTCGGCCGGGTCGGCTTCCATCATCCGCCGGACTGGCCTGACTTCGAGCTGGGCTGGCTGCTCGCGCGCGAACACTGGGGCCACGGCTACGCGCGCGAGGCCGCGGCCGCGGCCTTGCGCCATGCCTTCGAATCGATGGGCCGGGAGCGCGTGATCAGCCTGATCCGCCCCGGCAACGCGCGTTCGATCGCGGTGGCCGAGGCGATCGGCGAACGGCTCGCCGGGCGGCTCGAGCTGCTCGGCTCGGAAGCGCTGGTGTACGAGGCGCGGGCCGATGCCCGGCCGGGATAATCGGCGGATGAATCCGCTGCTGCAGCGCCTGCATCCGTACCCGTTCGAACGCCTGCGCGAGCTGACGCGCGACATCGTCCCGTCGCCCGACCATCCGCCGATCAGCCTGGGCATCGGCGAGCCGCGGCATCCGACGCCCGACTTCATCCGGCGCGCGCTGGTCGACGCGCTCCCGGGGCTGGCGTCCTATCCCGCCACGGCCGGCGCACCGGCGCTGCGCGAGGCCTTCGCCGGCTGGCTGCAGCGGCGCTACGGCGTCACCGTCGACCCACACACGCAGACCTTGCCGGTGCTGGGCTCGCGCGAAGCGCTGTTCGCGTTCGCGCAGGTCGTGATCGACCCGACCCGGCCGGGCGCGACCGTGGTCTGCCCGAACCCGTTCTACCAGATCTACGAGGGTGCGGCGCTGCTCGCCGGCGCGTGCACCGCGTTCGCGAACAGCGACCCCGCGCGCAACTTCGCCGCCGACTGGGGCCAGATCGACGATGCAACCTGGGCGCGCACGCAGCTGCTCTACGTCTGCTCGCCCGGCAACCCGACCGGCGCGGTGATGCCGCTGGCCGAGTGGCGGCGGCTGTTCGAACTGAGCGACCGCCACGGCTTCGTCATCGCCAGCGACGAGTGCTACTCCGAGATCTGGTTCGGCGACGAAGCCCCGCTCGGCTCGCTGCAGGCCGCAAAGGCGCTCGGCCGCGACGACTTCCGCAACCTGGTCGCCTTCACCAGCCTGTCCAAGCGCAGCAACGTGCCCGGCCTGCGTTCCGGCTTCGTCGCCGGCGACGCCCGGCTGCTCAAGGCCTTCGCGCTGTACCGCACCTACCACGGCAGCGCGATGAGCCCGACCGTCCAGCAGGCGAGCCTCGCCGCCTGGGGCGACGAGGCGCACGTGCAGGCCAACCGGGCGCTTTACCGCGAAAAATTCGCTTCAGTCGCGCCGCTGCTGGCCGAAGTGCTGGACGTGCGCATGCCCGATGCCGGCTTCTACCTCTGGGCAGCGGTGCCCGGCGGCGACGACATCGGATTCGCCCGGGGCCTGCTGGCTCAATACAATGTCGCGGTCCTGCCCGGCAGCCTGCTCGCGCGCGAAGCGCACGGCGTCAACCCGGGCCGCGGACGCATCCGGCTGGCGCTGGTGGCCGAGCCCGACGAGTGCCTGGCCGCCACCCGGCGTATCCATGCCTACACCCGGGGCCTCGACGCATGAAACACCCGCACCAGGACCTGATCGAACTCGCGTGGGAAAGCCGCGCCCAGATCAGCGCTTCGTCCGCGCCCGACGTGCGCACGGCGGTCGAGGCCGTGATCGCCGACCTGAACGCCGGCCGCATCCGCGTCGCCGAGCGCCAGGGGGTCGGCCAGTGGACCGTGAACCAGTGGGTCAAGAAGGCGGTGCTGCTGAGCTTCCGCCTGAACGACAACCGCCCGATCCGCGCCGGCGACCTCGGCTTCTACGACAAGGTGCCGCCGAAGTTCGCCCACCTCGACGAGGACGCGATGCGCGCCACCGGCGTGCGCGTGGTGCCGCCGGCGGTGGCGCGGCGCGGCAGCTACATCGCGAAGAACGTCGTGCTGATGCCGAGCTACGTGAACATCGGCGCCTACGTCGACGAGGGCACGATGGTCGACACCTGGGCCACCGTCGGCAGCTGCGCCCAGATCGGCAAGAACGTGCATCTGTCCGGCGGCGTCGGCATCGGCGGCGTGCTCGAGCCGCTGCAGGCGAACCCGACGATCATCGAGGACAACTGCTTCGTCGGCGCGCGCAGCGAGGTGGTCGAGGGTGTGATCGTCGAGCAGGGTTCGGTGATCAGCATGGGCGTGTTCATCGGCCAGAGCACGAAGATCTACGACCGCGCCACCGGCGAGGTGCACTACGGCCGGGTGCCGGCGGGCTCGGTGGTGGTCAGCGGCTCGCTGCCGGCCGCCGACGGCAGCCACAGCCTGTACTGCGCGGTGATCGTCAAGCGGGTCACGGCGGCGACGCGCGCGAAGACCAGCATCAACGAGCTGCTGCGCCTTTAGTCGGCGCGCGGTACAGCCGAAGCGAGAGGGATCCGATGGCGGCAGGCAACATGGAGAAGGTGCTGCGGCTGATGGCCGAGCGCAGCGCGTCGGACGTCTACCTGTCGGCGAACACGCCGATCCTGATCCGCATCAACGGCCGGATCCTGCAGCTGTCGGACCAGGTGCTGTCGCCGGCGCAGGTGCGCCAGCTGCTGGCCGAGCTGCTGACGCCGCAGCAGTTCGAGGAGTACGACGACACCGGCGAGCTGAACTGCTCGATCAGCCTGTCCGGCGTCGGCAGCTTCCGCATGTCGGCCTTCCGCCAGCGCGGCACGATGGCGGCGGTGTTCCGCTGCATCCCGTTCGACATCCCGAGCCTCGACTCGCTCGGCCTGCCGTCGATCCTGTCGACGCTGGTGCTCGAGAAGCGCGGCCTGATCCTGATGGTCGGCGCCACCGGCACCGGCAAGAGCACGACGCTGGCGTCGATGCTCGAGTGGCGCAACCAGCAGGCGGCCGGCCACATCCTGACGATCGAGGATCCGATCGAGTTCCTGTTCACGAACAAGAAGTCGGTGGTCAACCAGCGCGAGGTCGGACGCGACTGCGACTCGCTGCAGGTGGCGCTGAAGAACGCGCTGCGCCAGGCGCCGGACTGCATCCTGATCGGCGAGATCCGCGACCGCGAGACGATGACTTCGGCGATCTCGTACGCGCTGTCGGGCCACCTGGTGCTGGCCACGCTGCACGCGAACAACAGCTACCACGCGCTCGGCCGGATCCTGTCGTTCTACACGCCCGAGGCACGGCCGGCGCTGCTCGCCGACCTGGCCGCCGGCCTGCGCGCGATCGTCTCGCAGCGGCTGCTGCGTGCCAACGCCGGCGGCCGTATGGCCGCGGTGGAGATCCTGCTGAACACGGTGCTGGTGGCCGAGCTGATCGCGCAGGGCGACATCCAGGGCGTAAAGGAGGCGATGGAGAAGTCGCTGGCCGAAGGCTCGCAGAGCTTCGAGGCCGACATCGCGCGCCTGATCACGGCGGGCGAGGTGGCGCGCGACGAAGGCCTGGCGCACGCCGATTCGCCGACCAACCTGCTCTGGCGGCTGCACAACCAGACGACCCCGCAGAGCAAGGCGATGGCTCCGCCCGAGGAGCCCGAGGGCGCATCGTTCACCGAAATCACGCTCGACGTGCTGCCGCCCGATTCGCGCGCGATGCCGCTCGGCGTGCGCTGAGCGCCCTGCGCCGGCCATGATGAACGCGCTGCGCCTGGCCGAGGCGTTGATTGCCCGGGCCAGCGTGACGCCGGCCGACGCGGGCTGCCAGGCGCTGCTCGCCGAGCGGCTGCAGCGCACCGGCTTCGCCTGCGAGACGCTGAGCTGCGGGCCGGAGGACTTCCGCGTCACCAATCTGTGGGCCATCCGGCGCGGTGTGCGGCCGGGGCCGACGCTGGCCTTCGCCGGCCACACCGACGTCGTGCCGCCGGGGCCGCTCGCGCAGTGGGCGAGCGACCCGTTCCTGCCGAGCCATCGGGACGGCCACCTGGTCGGCCGCGGCGCCGCCGACATGAAGACCTCGATCGCGGCGATGGTGGTGGCGATCGAGGAGTTCGTCGCCGCGCGGCCCGACGCGCCGGGCGCGATCGCGCTCCTGATCACCAGCGACGAGGAAGGCCCGTCGGTCGACGGCACGGTACGGATCGTGGAGATGCTGCAGCAGCGCGGCATCGCGGTCGACGCCTGCATCGTCGGCGAGCCGACTTCGGTCGAGAAGCTCGGCGACACGATCAAGAACGGCCGCCGCGGCACGCTGTCGGGCCGGCTTCTGGTGCGCGGCATCCAGGGCCATGTCGCCTACCCGCAGCTCGCGCGCAACCCGGTGCATCAACTCGCGCCGGCGCTGGCCGAACTGGTGGCCATCCGCTGGGACGACGGCAATGCGTTCTTTCCGCCGACCACCTTCCAGGTGTCGAACGTGCATGCCGGCACCGGCGCGGGCAACGTGATCCCGGGCGAGCTGGAGCTGCAGTTCAACTTCCGCTTCAGCAGCGAGTCGACACCGCAGGGGTTGAAGGATCGGGTGCACGCGGTGCTCGACCGGCACCGGCTCGACTACCGGCTCGACTGGACCCTCGGCGGCGAAACCTTCCTGACCCCGCCCGGCAGCTTGAGCCGCGCCCTGACGCGGGCGATCGAGGCCGAGTGCGGGCTGACGCCCGAGCTGTCCACCACCGGCGGCACCTCCGACGGCCGCTTCATCGCGCGCATCTGCCCGCAAGTGGTCGAGTTCGGCCCGATCAATGCCACGATCCACAAGATCGACGAACGGGTCGCGGTCGACGATGTCGAGCGGCTGAAGAACGTCTACCGCCGCACGCTGGAGAACTTCCTGACGTGAAGCTGCACGAGCTGGTCGAGCGCAGCTGCGCCCGCCTCGACGAGGCGGGCGTTTGTTTTGGGCATGGCACGACGAATGCGTTCGACGAGGCGGCGTGGCTGGTGCTGTGGCGCCTGGGCCTGCCGCTCGACGACCTCGACGGCGTGGCCGGTCGCCGCATCGACGCCGCCGAGCAGGCCGCGGTCGACGCGCTGATCGGCGAACGCATCGCCACCCGCAAGCCGGCCGCCTACCTGACCGGCGAGGCCTGGCTGCAGGGCGTGCCGTTCACGGTCGACGAACGCGTGATCGTGCCGCGCTCGCTGATCGCCGAAGTCATCGCCGACGGCACGATCGAGGCCGTGCTCGGCCGCGAGCCGGCGCGCGTGCTCGACCTGTGCACCGGCAGCGGCTGCCTGGCCGTGCTCGCGGCGATGGCCTGGCCCGACGCCGAGGTCGACGCCACCGACCTGTCGGCCGACGCGCTCGCGGTCGCACGCATCAACCTGCAGCGGCACGATCTCGCCGAGCACGTCCGGCTGCGCCGGGGCGACGGCCTGGCCGCCGCCGACGGCCGCTACGAGCTGATCCTGTGCAACCCGCCGTACGTGAACGCGGCGTCGATGAACGCGCTGCCGCCCGAGTACCGGGCGGAGCCGGCGCTCGCGCTCGACGGCAACGCCGGCGGCGGCGCCGACGGCATGGACTTCGTGCGCGCGCTGCTGCCGCGGCTGGCCGAGCACCTGCTGCCGCAGGGCGCGCTGGTGCTCGAGATCGGCCACGAGCGCGCGCACTTCGAGGCCGCCTTTCCGCAGCTGCATCCGCTTTGGCTGAGCACCAGCGCCGGCGACGACCAGGTGCTGATGCTCGGCGTGGAGCAGCTGGCGTGATCACGCTGCGTGACCTGACCCTGCGCCGCGGCACGAAGGTGGTGCTGCAAGGTGCGAACCTGACGCTCCATCCCGGCGAGAAGGTCGGCCTGATCGGCCGCAACGGCGCCGGCAAGTCGAGCCTGTTCGCGCTGCTCGGCGACCGGCTGCATGCCGATGCCGGCGACGTGGAGATCCCGCCGCGCTGGGTGGTCGGCGAGGTCGCGCAGGCCATGCCCGAGACCGGCGACGGCGCCACCGACTTCGTGCTGCAGGGCGACCTGCCGCTGCAGCGCGCTGAAGAAGCGCTGGCCGCGGCCGAGGCGCGCGGCGACGGCCATGCGATGGCCGAAGCGCATGTCGCGCTCGACGAGGCCGGCGCCTTCGATGCGCGTGCCCGCGCGCAGGCGCTGCTGCTCGGCCTGGGCTTCCGCAGCGAACAGCTCGACGCGCCGGTGAACAGCTTCTCCGGCGGCTGGCGCATGCGGCTGCAGTTGGCGCGCGCGCTGATGTGCCCGGCCGACCTGCTGCTGCTGGACGAGCCGACGAACCACCTCGACCTGGACGCGCTGGTCTGGCTCGAGGCCTGGCTGCAGCGCTACGAAGGCACGCTGGTCGTGATCAGCCACGACCGCGAGTTCCTGGACGCGATCTGCCGCGTGATCGTGCACCTGGAGGACGGCCAGCTCACCCGCTACAGCGGCAACTACAGCGCCTTCGAGGAGATGCGCGCGGAGCGGCTGGCGCAGGCCGCCGCCGCCTACAGCCGGCAGCAGGAGCGTATCGCGCACCTGCAGCGCTTCATCGACCGCTTCAAGGCCAAAGCCACGAAGGCGCGCCAGGCACAAAGCCGGGTGAAGGCCCTGGCGCGGATGGAGAAGCTGGCCCCGGTGCTCACCGCGTCGGACTTCGCGTTCGAGTTCCGCGAGCCGCAGAGCCTGCCGAACCCGATGCTGGTCTGCGACGAACTGGCCTGCGGATACGGGAGCAAGACCGTGGTCCGCGACATCGACCGCTCGGTGCTCGCCGGCCAGCGCATCGGCATCCTCGGCGCGAACGGTCAGGGCAAGTCGACGCTGGTGAAGACGATCGCGCACGTGCTGCCGCCGCTGGCCGGCCGCATCACCGAGGGCAAGGGCCTGGTCATCGGCTACTTTGCGCAGCAGGAGCTGGACCTGCTGCAGCTCGACGACGGGCCGCTGCTGCACCTGGTGCGCCTCGCGCGCGATGTCGGCCCGGCCGCGCGCGAGCAGGAGCTGCGCGACTTCCTCGGCCAGTTCCGCTTCGGCGGCGACATGGTGCAGCAGCCGGTGGGCACGTTGTCCGGCGGCGAGAAGGCGCGGCTGGTGCTGGCGATGCTGGTCTGGCAGCGCCCCAACCTGCTGCTGCTGGACGAGCCGACGAACCACCTCGACCTGAGCACGCGCGAGGCGCTGTCGATCGCACTGAACGAGTTCGAGGGCACGGTGATGCTCGTCAGCCACGACCGCGCGCTGTTGCGCGAGGTGTGCGACGAGTTCTGGCTGGTGGCCGGCGGCCGGGTGCAGCCCTTCGACGGCGACCTCGACGACTACCAGCGCTGGCTGCTCGAGGTGTCGCGCGCGGTCGCGCGCGGTGCCTATAGTCTTAAGCGCCTGCGTTGTCGGAGAAGTTTGTTCTATCCAGTTAATTCCTCCATTCGTGGTTTTTCTAATGACACCATTTTGG
>JAFLDG010000171.1 GCA_017302495.1 Burkholderiales bacterium | reverse complement strand
ACCACGAAGCGCGGCATCGAAGGTCGCGGCGGCCGGCGCGCCGGCCGCGGCAGCCGCGGCGCACCGCGATCCGCGGCGTGCCCGGCCGGCCGCAGGCCGCCTCCTATAATTCGGCTTTCACAGCCGAGCATGCCGACCGCTGCCGCGCCGCAGCGCCGCGGTACTGCTGAGATATGACCAAGTTCGTCTTCGTCACCGGCGGTGTGGTGTCCTCTCTCGGCAAGGGCATCGCGTCGGCGTCGCTCGCCGCGATCCTCGAGTCGCGCGGCCTGAAGGTCACGCTGATCAAGCTCGATCCGTACCTGAACGTCGACCCGGGCACGATGAGCCCGTTCCAGCACGGCGAGGTCTTCGTCACCGACGACGGCGCCGAGACCGACCTCGACCTCGGCCACTACGAGCGCTTCATCAGCACGCGCATGAAGCGCGCGAACAACTTCACCACCGGCCAGATCTACAAGTCGGTGCTGGAGAAGGAGCGCCGCGGCGACTACCTCGGCAAGACGGTGCAGGTGATCCCGCACGTCACGAACGAAATCCAGGACTACGTCCGGCGCGGCGCCGGCGTCGGTGCCAAGGATGCGGTCGATGTCGCGATCGTCGAGGTCGGCGGCACCGTCGGCGACATCGAGAGCCTGCCCTTCCTCGAGGCGGTGCGGCAGATGAGCCTGAAGCTCGGGCCGACGAACAGCGCGTTCGTGCACCTGACCTACGTGCCGTGGATCGGCGCGGCCGGCGAGCTGAAGACCAAGCCGACGCAGCACACGGTGCAGAAGCTGCGCGAGATCGGCATCCAGCCCGACGTGCTGCTGTGCCGCGCCGACCGCGCGATCCCCGACGAGGAGCGCGAGAAGATCAGCCTGTTCACGAACGTGCAGATGCACGGTGTGATCAGCATGTGGGACGTGGACACGATCTACAAGGTGCCGCGCATGCTGCACGAGCAGGGCCTGGACGAGATGGTCTGCATGAAGCTGCAGCTGCTCACCCGGCCGGCGGACCTGCGGCGCTGGGACCGGCTCGTGCACGAGACCGAGCACCCGCAGCAGCAGGTGACGATCGCGATGTGCGGCAAGTACACCGACCTGTCGGACTCGTACAAGTCGCTGAACGAGGCGCTGCGCCACGCCGGCATCCAGCACCATGCGCGGGTCGACATCGAGTATCTGGACTCCGAGGCGCTGAGCGCGGACAACATCGGCCAGCTCGCGCGCTTCGACGCGGTGCTGGTGCCCGGCGGCTTCGGCAAGCGCGGCGTCGAGGGCAAGATCCTCGCGGCGCAGTACGCGCGCGAACACGGCCTGCCCTACCTCGGCATCTGCCTGGGCATGCAGGTCGCGACGATCGAGGTCGCGCGCCACCTCGCCGGCCTGGCCGATGCCAACTCCACCGAGTTCGAGCCGGAGACGCCGCACCCGGTGATCGCGCTGATCGAGGAGTGGCAGGACCGCGACGGCTCGATCCAGAAGCGCGACGCGGCCTCCGACCTCGGCGGCACGATGCGCCTGGGCGCGCAGAGTTCCGACGTGGAGCGCGGCACCCTCGCGCACGAGATCTACGGCGACCTGGTCACCGAGCGCCACCGCCACCGCTACGAAGCGAACCCGCGCTACCTCGAGCGGCTGCGCGCGGCCGGCCTGGTGATCTCGGCGCTGACGCAGCGCGAGAAGCTGACCGAGATCGTCGAGCTGCCGCGCGCGGTGCACCCGTGGTTCGTCGGCGTGCAGTTCCACCCGGAATTCAAGTCGACGCCGTTCGCGGGCCATCCGTTGTTCAACAGCTTCATCGCCGCCGCGTTGCAGCACCGGGCGCGCACGCCGCAGGCGCTGAAGGTGGTCGCGGCGTGAGGCTGTGCGGCTTCGAGGTCGGCCTCGACCGGCCCTTCTTCCTGATCGCCGGCCCCTGCGTCGTCGAGAGCGAGGCGCTGCAGCTCGAGGTGGCCGGGCAGTTGAAGGCGATGACCGCGGAGCTCGGCATCCCGTTCATCTTCAAGAGCAGCTACGACAAGGCCAACCGCTCCAGCGGCACGAGCTTCCGCGGTCCGGGCATGGCGCGTGGCCTGGAGATCCTGGCCAAGGTGCGGCGCGAGATCGGCGTGCCGGTGCTGACCGACGTGCACGGCGAAGCCGAGATCGACGCGGTGGCCGCGGTGGTCGACGTGCTGCAGACGCCCGCCTTCCTGTGCCGCCAGACCGACTTCATCCGCGCGGTGGCGCAGGCGGGCAAGCCGGTCAACATCAAGAAGGGCCAGTTCCTCGCGCCGCACGACATGAAGAACGTGATCGACAAGGCGCGCGCCGCGGCGCGCGAGAAGGGCCTGCCCGAGGACAACTTCCTGGCCTGCGAGCGCGGCGTCAGCTTCGGCTACAACAACCTCGTCTCCGACATGCGCAGCCTGGCGATCATGCGCGAGACCGGGGCGCCGGTGGTCTTCGACGCGACGCATTCGGTGCAGCTGCCCGGCGGCCAAGGCACGAGCAGCGGCGGCCAGCGCGAGTTCGTGCCGGTGCTCGCGCGCGCGGCGGTCGCGGTGGGCGTGGCCGGCCTTTTCATGGAGACCCACCCGGACCCGGCCAAGGCGCTGAGCGACGGGCCGAACGCGGTGCCGCTGCCGCACATGCGCGCGCTGCTCGAATCGCTGCTCGACATCGACCGCGCGGTGAAGTCGCGGCCGCTGCTCGAGAACCGGTTCGGGGCCTGAAGGATGCGCGTCGCCCGGCCGCTCCGTAGACGCTCGCCCCTGTGCGAGGGGGCGGCCCGAAAGGCCGGAGGGGCTCGATGAGCGCCTACCTCATCGCCAACGTCCGGATCACGAACCCCGAGCAGTACGAGCAGTACAAGCAGCTGTCGACGATCGCGATCCAGGCGCACGGCGCCGAGGTCTGCGTGCGCGGCGGCGCGGTCGAGGTGCTCGAAGGCGACTGGTGGCCCGAGCGGCTGGTGGTGCTGAAGTTCCCGACGGTCGCGAAGGCGCGCGCGTTCTACCACTCGGCCGAATACACCCGCGCCCGGCGCGCACGCGAAGGCGCCGCGGTGATGCGCATGGTGCTGGTCGACGGCGCCTGAACCACGAACCATTTCCAACTTCCCGCGAAGGAACCCGAACATGAGTGCCATCGTCGACATCGTCGGCCGCGAGATCCTCGACAGCCGCGGCAACCCCACCGTCGAATGCGACGTGCTGCTGGAAAGCGGCACGATGGGCCGCGCCGCGGTGCCCAGCGGCGCCTCCACCGGCAGCCGCGAGGCGATCGAGCTGCGCGACGGCGACAAGGCGCGTTACCTCGGCAAGGGCGTGCTGCGTGCGGTCGAACACATCAACACCGAGATCAGCGAGGCCGTGCTCGGCCTGGACGCGAGCGAGCAGGCCTTCCTCGACAAGACGCTGATCGACCTGGACGGCAGCGACAACAAGAGCCGCCTCGGCGCGAACGCCACGCTGGCGGTGAGCATGGCGGTGGCGCGCGCCGCGGCCGAAGAGAGCGGCCTGCCGCTGTACCGCTATTTCGGCGGCATGGGCGGGCTGCTGCTGCCGGTGCCGATGATGAACGTCATCAACGGCGGCGCGCACGCGAACAACAACCTCGACCTGCAGGAGTTCATGATCCTGCCGGTCGGCGCGCCCAGCTTCCGCGAGGCGGTGCGCTACGGCGCCGAGGTCTTCCACGCGCTGAAGAAGATCATCGACGGCAAGGGCATGCCGACGTCGGTCGGCGACGAGGGCGGCTTCGCGCCGAACGTCGAGAGCCACGAGGCGGCGATCCAGCTGATCCTGGAGGCGATCGACATGGCCGGCTACACCGCCGGCGAGCAGATCGCGATCGGCCTGGACTGCGCCGCGAGCGAGTTCTACAAGGACGGCCTCTACCACCTCGACGGCGAGGGCCTGCGCTTAAGCGCGGCGCAGTGGACCGACATGCTCGCGGCCTGGTGCGACAAGTACCCGATCGTCAGCATCGAGGACGGCATGCACGAAGGCGATTGGGACGGCTGGAAGCTGCTGACCGAGCGCCTGGGCCAGAAGGTGCAGCTGGTCGGCGACGACCTGTTCGTGACGAACACCAAGATCCTGAAGGAAGGCATCGACAAGGGCATCGCGAACTCGATCCTGATCAAGATCAACCAGATCGGCACCCTGACCGAGACCTTCGCCGCGATCGAGATGGCCAAGCGCGCCGGCTACACCGCGGTCATCAGCCACCGCAGCGGCGAGACCGAGGACTCGACGATCGCCGACATCGCGGTCGGCACCAATGCCGGCCAGATCAAGACCGGCTCGATGAGCCGCAGCGACCGCATCGCCAAGTACAACCAGCTGCTGCGCATCGAGGAGGACCTCGGCGACGTCGCCGCGTACCCGGGCCGCGCCGCGTTCTACAACCTGCGGTGAACGGCATGGCGGTGGCTGCGACTCGACGCTCGGCGCTGCGCCTGGGCCTGCGCGTGGCCGCGCTCGCCGGCGCGGCGGCGCTGCTCGGCGGCTGCGTGGTCGCCCCCTACGGCACACCGGTGCCGGCGGGCCCGAGCACCTTCGACCGCGCCTTCGACGCCGCCACCGGCGCGATGACGAGTCAGGGGTTGGCGCTGCGCACGGTCGACCGCGGCTCCGGTGTGATCGTCGGCAGCAGCGGCGCGCTGACGCTGACCGCCAGCGTGCGTCCGCAGGCCGACGGCACGACCCGGGTCGAGTTCAACCAGAGCGGGACTGCGGGCCAGGACCCGAACCTGGTGAACCGGGTCGTCGCCGACTACAACCGCCGCATGGGGCGCTGAGCACCCGCGTGCGCACCGTGCCTGCCTGCCGCACCTGGCGCCCGCACGCGGTGCCGCTCGCCGTCCTCGCCGCGGTGTTCGGGCTGCTCGGCGGTTGTGCCGGCACCTCGGCACGCCCGCCGACCCCCGCGCCGACGAGCCCGATCGCCGAGAGCCACCTGTCCTTCGATCGCACCTTCGACCTCGCCCGCGCGGCGCTGAGCGACCAGAAGCTGGCGATCGAGAAGCAGGACCGCCGCACCGGCGTCATCGTCGGCACCGACGGCGCCGTCGCCGTCACCGCGACGCTGGAGCCGATCCGGGAAGGCCCGATCCGCGTCACCTTCCGCCAGCAGCCCGAAGGGGCCGACCCGGCGCTGCTGCAGCGCGTGATCGCGGCCTACCACGCGCGCATGGCCCAGTTCGGCGTCTTCCGCGGCTTCGACAGCCCGGGCGGCAGCGGCAGCGGCGGCCCGGTCCCCTGCCCGAGCGGCCCGGCCTTCTGCAACTGACGCACTCATGAGGCTGGTCACCGTCGGCCTGCTGCTGCTGTTGCTGCTGGTGCACGCGGAGCTGTGGTTCGGCAAGGGCGGCATCTCGCACGTCGTGCAGCTGCAGGGGCAACTGCAGGCGCAGGAGCAGGCGAACGGCGCGGCGCGGCTGCGCAACCAGCGCCTCGGCGCCGAGATCGACGACCTGAAGCAGGGGCTGGAGATGGTCGAGGAGCGGGCGCGGCTCGAACTCGGCATGATCGAGGCGGACGAGGTGCTGGTGCAGCTCGGCCGGCCGGGCAAGCCCTGACCCGGCCCGCCGGCGCGACGACGCCGATGGAGTTCCTGCTGGAGACGGCACGGCCGCTGCTCGCACCGGCCGCGACCCTTTGGGGCAGCCCGGTCACCTGGGCCGAGATCGCGGCCGTCGTGCTGTCGCTCGCGATGGTCGGCTGCAACATCCGCGTCAACCCCACCGGCTGGCCGCTCGCGATCGCGGCCTCGCTGCTGTACTTCCTGCTGTTCCAGGACAGCCGGCTCTACGGCGAGGCCGCGCTGCAGCTGTTCTTCGTCGCGGTCGCATGCTGGGGCTGGTGGCAGTGGCTGCGCGGCACCGGCGACGACGGCCGCGCGCTGCGCGTGCGCCGGCTCGGGCCCGGCGGCCGCCGGCGGCTGCTGATCGCGGTGCTCGCCGCCTGGCCGCTGCTCGCGCTCGCGCTGCGCCACGGCACCGACAGCGACGTGCCGTGGTGGGACGCGCTGCCCACCGTCGGCAGCGTCGCCGGCCAGTGGCTGCTCGGCCGCAAGTACGTCGAGAACTGGCCGACCTGGCTGGCGGTGAACCTGGTCAGCGTCGGCCTGTTCGCGTTCAAGGCGCTGTGGCTGACGGCCGCGCTGTACGCGCTGTTCGCGCTGTTGTCGCTGGCCGGCTGGCGCGCCTGGGCGGCGCGGGCCCGCAGCGATGGCTGAGCCGATCGTGATCGCGGTGCTCGGCGCCGAGAGCACCGGCAAGACCACGCTGGCCGCGGCGCTGGCCGGGCGCCTGGCGCAGGAGACCGGGCTGCGCTGCACCTGGGTCGCCGAATGGCTGCGCGGCTGGTGCGAGCGCGAAGGCCGCACACCGCGGGCCGACGAGCAGGCTGCCATCGCGCACGAGCAGCACCGCCGCATCGCGGCGGCCGCGGCCGGGCACGAGCTGGTGGTCGCCGACACCAGCGCGCTGCAGACCGCGGTCTACAGCCGCCAGGTCTTCGCCGACCGCCGCTTCGACGCCGAGGCCGCGCTGCTGCACCGGCGCGACGTGCGGCTGACGCTGCTGACCGCGCTCGACCTGCCGTGGGTGGCCGACGGCCTGCAGCGCGACGGTGAACACGTGCGCGAGCCGGTCGACAACGCGCTGCGCGAACTGCTGCACGCGCACCGCCTGCCCTGGGTGCTGGTGGCGGGGGCCGGCCCGGCCCGGCTGGAGTCGGCGCTCGATGCGGTCGGCCCGCTGCTGCGCGGCCGCGAGCTGCCGCGGGCCGGGCTGCTGACGCGTCTGGCGCAGCGCGAAGCGGCGCAGCCGCCCTGGCCCTGGCGCTGCGAGACCTGCGACCAGCCCGACTGCGAGCACCGGCTGCGCCGGGCGGTGCGCTGAAGCCGCGCCCGCCGGATCGCTCGCTCTTTCGACAGGAGCCTCCCGGCCCTGAGCGGGCGTTCGGGAGGTCTGCTCTTCTCGATGCGCCTCTGCTCCGACCGAGAGGCAAAGGCGAGGAGGGGGCAGCCGACTCCGTTCAGCCAAATTCTCATTCACTCCGTCGGCCGCCCCCTCCTCGCCTTTGCCGGCACCGGCTGCGCGCTCCGGCAGCAACGACAAGACGCTTCGCCCGTACGGACGGGGGCGGCGTGGGCGCACCGCTGAACGGGTCGACGGCGGGGTGGCCAACGGAGTGAATGAGAATCTGGCTGAACGGAGTTGGCCACCCCGTCGGCGGCCCCGTGCACCGCGTCGAAGCGCCGCAGTGGCTGCTTTCGACACAACGACGAAGGACAGCTCCGGGCCGGGAGCGAACTCCGCATCCGCGCGATCGAATGCGAAGGGGCATCAGTTCACCCGGCCCCGGCCCGGCGGCTGGTCGGCCGCGGCGATGAACAACTGCAGCGCATCGATCGCATCGAAGCGGTAGCCCGCGCCGCAGAACTCGCAGGTGACCTCGACCGCGCCCTGCTCGGCGATGATCGACTCGACCTCGTCGCGGCCCAGGCTGCGCAGCATGCCGGCCACGCGCCCGCGGGCGCAGCGGCAGGCGAAGCGCGGCGCCCGCGGCGCGAAGCGCTGTACCGGCTCCTGCCAGAACAGCCGGCGCAGCAAGGTGTCGGCATCGAGCGCGAGCAGCTCTTCGCGCGTCAGCGTCGCCGCCAGTTGCGCGATGCGCGGAAACGCGTCGTCGTCCGGCTCCGCCGCCGGCAGGCGCTGGATCAGCAGGCCGGCGGCCAGGCGGTCGTCGGCGGCGAGCACGAGACGGGTTTCGAGCTGCTCGGACTGGCGCATGTAGTGCTCGAGCACGTCGGCCAGGCGCGGCAGCGGCTCCTCGTCCGTGCCGCGCAGCGGCACCACGCCCTGGTAGCGCTGCTGGCCGGGCTTCGGCTCGGCCGGGTCGAGCGTGATCGCGCAACGGCCGCTGCCGCGCGCATCGACCAGCGCGCTCAGCGCGCCGGTCTCCGGCAACGGCACCGACGGCGCGGCGAGCGTCGCGGTCGCGCGGTAGCGCAGGTCGGCCTGCACCTCGGCCACTGCGAGGGTGACCGGGCCGTCGCCGTGGATCTGCAGCAGCAGCGTGCCGTCGAACTTGATGTTCGACTGCATCAGCACGCCGGCGGCCGCCATCTCGCCGAGCAGCGCGCGCACCGGCGCCGGGTACGGCCCGGCCGCGCGGCGCGCGAGCAGCTCGCGCCAGCCCTCGCCGAGCCGCACCAGCAGCCCGCGCACCGGCAAGCCGTCGAACAGGAAGCGGTGCAGCTCGTCCATCGGCCGCTTCAGCCGATGCGGCGCACGCCGTCGCGGTGCCGCCGCGCCAGCGTCACGTAGCTCGGCGCGGTGCGCGCGAAGCGCTCGAAAGCCTCCGGCGTGAAGCTGCGCACCACCCGCGCCGGCGCGCCGACGATCAGCGACAGGTCGGGGAATTCCTTGCCCTCGGTCACCACCGCGCCGGCGCCCACCACGCAGCGGCGGCCGATGCGCGCGCCGTTCAGCACCACCGCCTGGATGCCGATCAGCGAGCCTTCACCGACCGTGCAGCCGTGCAGCATCGCCTGGTGGCCGACCGAAACCTCGCGCTCGAGCGTGAGCGGGATGCCGGCGTCGGTGTGCAGCACGGCGCCGTCCTGGATGTTGCAGCGCTCGCCGATGCGGATCCAGTCGTTGTCGGCGCGCAGCAGCGCACCGTACCAGACGCTGGATCGATCGCCGAGCACGACGCGGCCGATCACGGCGGCGCTGTCGGCGATCCAGACATCCGCGCCGAGCTGCGGCGCATGTTCCTCGAACTGGTAGACGGCCATCGCGCTTGCTCCTCGCACCGGCGGCCATTGTCGCCGTTGCCCGCGCCGTCGGCCGCGAGCCGCCGCGCCAGCATGGCCGCCTCCGGCGCCGACGACTGCGAGGCGAAGCGCCACCAGCCGCGCTGCAC
>JAFLDG010000170.1 GCA_017302495.1 Burkholderiales bacterium | reverse complement strand
CGGCGAGCTACATCGCCGGCACCTTCTGGTGCCGGCACTGGCTGCTGCGCCACGGGCTGGCCGGCTCGGTCAAGCGCGGCGCGTGGTTCACGCTCGCCGGCGGCGCGGCGATGGTCGCGCTCGCGGTCGCCGGCGTGGCCGGGCCCTGGGCGATCGTCGGGCCGCAGATGCTGTTCGCCTTCGGCCACGGCATCCACCAGCCCTGCGGCCAGGCGGCGGTGGTCGGCCCGTTCCCGCAGCACGCTGGGGCCGCGTCGGCGCTGGCCGGCTTCATCCTCGCCGCGGTCGCGGTGGGGGTCGGCGGCTGGCTCGGCTTCGCGATGGACGGCACGGCGAAGCCGCTGGTGCTGACGATCGGCACGATGGCCGCGGCCACGGCCGCGATCGCGTGGACCCTGGTCCAGCGCCACGGCGAGGGAGCCGGGTGAGCCCGCTCGGCCTGTGCCTGGCCGGCCCGACGGCCAGCGGCAAGAGCGCGCTCGCGCTGCAGCTGGCCGACGCGCTGCACGATGCGGGCGGCATCGAGATCGTCAGCGTCGATTCGGCGCAGGTCTACCGCGGCCTGGACATCGGCACCGCCAAGCCCGGTGCCGCCGAGCGCGCGGCCGTGCCGCACCACCTGATCGACCTGCTCGAACCCGAGCAGGCCTACTCGGCGGCGCGCTTCGTGCACGACGCGACCGCGGCGGCGGCCGCGATCCGCGCGCGCGGCCGGGTGCCGCTGCTGGTCGGCGGCACGATGCTGTACTTCCGCGCGCTGCGCCAGGGGCTCGATCCGATGCCGGCGGCCGATGCCGCGATCCGCGCCGCGATCGACGCCCGTGCCGCGGCCGAAGGCTGGCCGGCGCTGCATGCCGAGCTGGCGCGCATCGACCCGGCCAGCGCGGCCCGGCTCGCGCCGAACGATGCGCAGCGCATCCAGCGCGCGCTCGAGGTCTGGCAGCTCACCGGCCGGCCGCTGTCGAGCTTCCACGAGAGCCCGGCCGCCCCCGATGCGCAGGCCGCGCGCGCCTGGCCGCTGGTCTCGCTCGAGCCGGCCGCGCGCGCCTGGCTGCATGCGCGCATCGCGTCGCGCTTCGACGCGATGCTGGCCGCCGGCTTCGTCGACGAGGTGCGCCGGCTGCGCGCGCGGCCGGGGCTGCGGCCGCAGCTGCCGTCGATGCGCTGCGTCGGCTACCGCCAGGCCTGGGCGGCGCTCGACGCCGGCTCGCTCGACGGCCTGCGCGATGCCGGCATCGCCGCCACGCGGCAGCTGGCCAAGCGGCAGATCACCTGGCTGCGCTCGATGCAGCCCCGGGCGCGCATCCCGGCCGACGGGGCGGACCCGCTGCGGCCACTCGCCGACGCGCTGCGCCGCTGCCTGGGCTGACCCATGGGCTGCCAGCCACGGCCCAGTCGGGCTGCGATCGTGCCGCTCAGCGAACCTCAGGGTCGAAATGGCGCACGCCATCCAGCACGCGCCGCGCGGCGTCCAGCGCCTGCCGGGCCGACTCGCGATCGAAGACCTGTTCCGGGATGAGATCGATCTCGCCGTAGAACGCCGCCTCGCGGTCGCGCCGCAGGCGGCGCGAGATGGCCGCCAGCGCCGGCAACTCCGCCTGCAGTCCAGCCGGGAACTTCGCGGCGTGCTCGACGAGGATCTGGCCCACGTCGTGCCACTTCGGCGGGTCGATCCCCACCGCGCGCAGCATCCCCTTCAGCACCAGTTCGACGAGTTCCTGCGCCTCGCGCACGACGTCGGGGAACGCCTCGTGCTGCATCAGCAGCTCCACGGCCAGCAGCCGCTTGGCCGAGCGGCTGAAGTAGCTGCGCGCCAGTTCGTCGGCGGTCACAGCTCGATCCGGTCGCCCCAGCGGTAGCCGGGAACGAGTTCCCAGTAGTAGCCGCCGCCCTTGCGGACGCGGCGCGCACCCATCGCCGCGAGGCGGCGGCCCAGGTCATCGAGGGTCTGCCGCAGCAGCGCGCCGTCGTCGACGAGGATGCGCGCTTCGTCGACCATGTCGAGGTACAGCAGGCTGCCGGCCGCGAGCTCGGCCGGCGACTTGAGCACCGGCGACAACGACGTGTGCACGCCGTCCGACCGGGCCCGCGCGAGCAGCAGCTGCAATGCTTCTTCGACCCGGTCGAACTCGGCCATTCGTGCGGTCCGGCCGGCGGGCAGGTCGTCGACGACGAGCAGCAGGTCGATGTCGGAGTCGGGCCTCGGCGTGCCCCGGGCGACCGAACCGAACACCGCCAGCGCCCGCAGGCGCGATCCGTAGACCTGCAGGCAAGCCGGCGGCAGCGCGTTGACGATCCGGTCGAAGGCGGTCAGGTACATGGGCAGGCAGCAGGCGTCTGCGCAGTATGCACCCGGGATCGGCTGTCCGGCGTGCAACGCCATTGCCGGCTGCCTGCCTCGCGGAGCGAGGTGCAGCTGCACTGCCCGAGCGCCGCCGACGTCGCGCTCGCGCAGCGTCGGCACCTCACCGATGGCACCGCTTGGCATCCGCGAGCGCAGCGCCTGGTCGCCGTCGCCACGGCCGAAGCGCAACTCGAATCCGACCCACCTACGACAAGAAGCAAACCGCGTCCGATCGCGTGGGCCGTAGGTCCACTGGAGACTGGGTGCGGTCGGTGGTCGCCTCGCGAAAGTGAACGGCGGCGGTCATCGGAACCGCCCTTTCGACCTCCGCCGCGGCGGCAGTGCCTCCGAAAGCTGCCGCTCTCAGCGCGGCTCGTCCGAGGGGCTCAGCGTTGCCCAAGGTCCGCTTCCGGGTACCTTACCCGGCCATGCTCGCGCCGTCGGCGACCGGTTGGGGCCGGCTTGGCATGCCGCAGCCGGCAAGCCGAGTGCCAGTTGCCGACAGACTGCGCGGCGCGCGCTTCCTATCGTGCGGGCTGCGACTTCCGCAACCGACCGCAACATCCCTGGAGACTCCCCGATGACCACCCTTGCCGCGCCGGTCGGCGCGCTGCCCGTCGACGACGGCGTGCTGCCGCTGCTGCGGCGCGCCGCGCTGCGCTACCTGCCGCTGCTGTTCCTCGTCTACATCGTCGCGATCATCGATCGCGTCAACGTCGGCTTCGCCAAGCTGCAGATGCAGCAGGCGCTGCAGTTCTCCGACGTGGTCTACGGCCTCGGTGCCGGCATTTTCTTCGTCGGCTACTTCCTGTTCGAGATCCCGTCGAACATGCTGCTCGCGCGCATCGGTGCGCGCAAGTGGATCGCGCGCATCCTGATCCTGTGGGGGCCGATCGCCGCCGGCATCGCCTTCGTCGAGACGCCGCTGCAGTTCTACCTGCTGCGCTTCCTGCTCGGCGTCGGCGAAGCAGGGCTCTTCCCCGGCGTCGTGCTGCTGCTGACCTACTGGTTTCCGGCCGAGCGGCGCACGCGCTACATCGCGACCTTCATGCTCGGCATGCCGATCGCCGGCATCCTGATCGGCCCGCTGTCGGCAGCGATCATCACCGGCCTGCACGGCGTCGGCGGCCTCGCCGGCTGGCAGTGGATGTTCATCGTGCAGGGCCTGCCGGCGCTGCTGCTCGGCCTGGTCGTGCTCGCCTGGCTCGACGACAAGCCGGCCACGGCGCGCTGGCTGACCGCGGCCGAGAAGGCGCGGCTGCAGCGTGCGGTCGGCGACGCCGACGTGATACCGCTGCCGTGGCGCCAGGAGCTGAAGCTCGCGTTCACGCAGCAAGGGCTGTGGCCGATCATCGCCGGCTACCTGTTCCTGGCCGGCGCGGCCAACATCTTCGGCCTGTGGGGCCCGCAGTTCCTGCAGGACATCCTGGCCACTGACGTCAAGGGCATCAGCACGACCTTCGCCGTGATCTTCCTGGTCGCGACGCTGGCGATGGCGGGTATCGGCGCGCTCGCCGACCACGAGGGACGGCGCGAGACAATCCTGCTCGTCCTGCTGGCCACCGGCGCGGCCGCGTTCTTCGCCGCCGCCTTCACCGGCCAGGCGGCGGTCGCGGTGGTCGCGATCGGCGTCGGCGTGGTCTGCTACATGGCCTGCTTCCCGGTGTTCTGGGGCAGCATCACGCCGCGCCTGGCGCCGGCCGCGGCGGCCGCCGCGATCGCGCTGATCAACTCGGTGGGCAACCTCGGCGGCGCGATCGGGCCGGCACTGGTCGGCCCGATCAAGCAGCACCTCGGCCTCGCGCCGTCGATCGCCACGCTCGGCGCCTTCATGCTGCTCGCCGCGCTGCTGCTGGCCAGGCTCAGGCGCCGCTGAGGCGCCGTTGCCGCGGCCTTCACCCGTCACGAATTCAACCGACCCGACCCGACCATGAATTCTTCGACCCCGATCAGCGATGCCGAGCGCAGGCTGCGCATCGACCTTGCCGCCTGCTACCGCCTGACCCGGCTGTTCGGCTCGGACGACCTGGTCTTCACCCACATCTCGGCGCGTGTTCCCGGCAGCGACCACCACTTCCTGATCAACCCCTACGGCATGCTGTTCGAGGAGATGACCGCGTCGTCGCTGGTGAAGATCGACCTCGAGGGCCGCAAGGTCGAACCGTCGCCGCACGAGGTCAACCCGGCCGGCTTCACGATCCACAGCGCGGTCCACGCCGCGCGCGAGGACGCGCGCTGCGTAATGCACACGCATTCGATCAACGGCGTCGCGGTGTCGGCACAGGAGGGCGGGCTGCTGCCGCTGTCGCAGCAGGCGCTGTTCGTGCTCGCGTCGCTCGGCTACCACGACTACGAAGGCGTCGCCGTCAACCCCGACGAGAAGCCGCGCCTGGTGTGCGACCTGGGCAGCCACCGCACGCTGATGCTGCGCAACCACGGGCTGCTGACGGTCGGGCCCACGGTGGCCGACGCTTTCGTCGCGATGTACTTTGCCGAAGCCGCGTGCATGATCCAGCTGCGCGCGCAGGCCGGCGGCAGTGCGCTGCGCCACGTGCCGCAGCCGATCCTCGACGGCATCATGGCGCAGGCGCAGACGGCGGCGCGCCACACCGGCGTCGACCAGCTCGTCTGGCCTGGGCTGCTGCGCCGGCTCGACCGCACGCTGCCGGGCTACGCCGAGTGAGATGGCAGGCCGCCCGCGGCGACAACGAGGAGGCGACGATGAGCGACCTGCGCATCGGCCTCGATGGCCACAAGCTCGGCACCTGGGCCGGCTTCTTCGTCTCCAGCCACGTCGAGGTCAACTACGGCAGCGACGTCAACGAGGACGCACCGGGGCCGAACATCATCCCGATCAACAGCGCGCTCGCCTACCCGTCGCTGAACCCGAGCATGTTCTCGCTGCGCTTCACACAGGCCTTCAGCCCGACGACGACGCTCACCATTCCGTGCACGCCTTTCGAGGACGAGGTCACGACTCGGAACGCTCGTCCATGGCGCGGTTGCAGTTCCTTGGCTACGAAAGCGTCATTTCGAGCCGCACATCCCGGTAAGGCACCTCGGGACGCAGCTTCCCGCGCTCGCCCTTGTGCAGGCGCACGAGGCCATAGCGCTCCATCGTCTTGAGCGTGCGCGACAGGTTCCCGGGCGTACGGCCGGTGGTGGCGGCCAGCTCGTGCAGCGACGAGGGGTGGGTGTCGGCGATCTGCGCCAGCAGGGCGCGGTTGCGGTTCGACAGCAGTTTGGCGAAGCTCTCGGGCGAGGTGAACCAGACCTTGGGATCGCCGGGCTTGGGGCGCAGTTCGCCCCGCGCGATCGCCATCGTGCGTGCCTTCATGTCCTCGTACGAGGCGATTCCGACCTTCAGTGTCTTCATGTCCAGACTCCTCTTTCCCGCATCACCGATTCGACTTCTTGCCAGAACGCGGCCAGCAGGCCGCCGGCGTCCGTGTAGTCATAGGGCCTGATCGTACGAAGCCGGTGCTGGTGGTCCTTGGCGGCGCCTCTGCCCTGCCCTGCCACCGGATGGGCGTTGTCAAAGCCGACCAGGCGAGCGCCGTCCGGGCCATGCATCGTTTCAGCGTGTAGTCTTCACCCAGTACCCGGCCTCATCGATCACCAGCACCTGTCCATCGAGGTCCAGCAGCGTATCGAGCGAGGGATCGCGGCGCGCCATATAGATCATTATCACATACTGAGAACATGCGCGACGCGGTCGCTGCTCCCCAAGCCGCGCTCGCCCGGCCAGGCGCGGATGGAGAGCGGACTCGCGCGTAGGGACAGGGGCAAGAGGTGGGCGGGGTGCTTGACGGTGGCCGCACTTCGTGAGTCGACGGGCGCCATGCCGACCGCTGGGGCATCGGCTGGTACTCGTACCGGCTGAGCGCTGCCTTCCGCGCCGCGCTGCCCGGCATCGGCTCACGCATCGAGCCGCAGAACGGGGCCGAGGTCTTCTACAACTGGGGTGCTGACGCCGTGGCTCGAGCTGCAGGCCGACGCGCAGTGGGTGCGGCCGTGCAACGGCGTCGACGACAACGTCTACCTCGGCCTGGGCGCGCACTTCAAGATCTTCTGACCGCTTCCAATGCCGAGGCCGGCCGCAGTCGCGCCGGATCAACCCGTCATCGCCTCCAGCCCGCTGCGGTCGGCGACGACGATGCGCCCGTAGTGCTGCCGGAGCAGGCCCTTGGTCTCCCAGTCCTTCAGCGTCAGGTTGATGCGCTGGCGTGACACGCCCATCAGCTGGCCGAGCATCTCCTGCGGCAGGTGCAGTTCGATGTGCAGGCCGTCGGCCGCCGGCGTGCCGTACGCGCGTGCCAGGCCCAGCAGCTGGCGCGCCAGCCGCGGCTCGAGCGGCTGCGTCGCGACCTCCTCGAGCGCGATGTAGGCCAGCCGCAAGCGCCAGTTCGCCAGCCGCAGCAGCGCGCGCGACAGTTCGGGCCGGCTCGTCAGCAGGTCCTCGAAGTCCGGCGGCGAGACGACGAGCAGCAGGCTCGGCACATGGGTCTCGGCATCGTGCGTGCGCCGCAGGCCGTCGATCAGCGAGGTCTCGCCGAACCAGCGCCCCGGCTCGACGAAGATCAGCACCGATTCGCGCCCGTCGGCGGTCGTGCCGCTGACGCGCACCGAGCCTTCGACCAGGCCGAACCAGCCGCCGTCCGCGCCGTCGCCGCGGCTGAACAGCCGGTAGCCGGCGGCGACGCGCCGCTCGCGGCTGCGGCGCACGATCTCGTCGCGCACCGCCGCCGGCAGCTCGGCGAACCAGGGGTTGGACATCAATACCGCGTGGTGGTGGTCGGCGAGTTCGGCCATGGTCGTGTCCCTGCAAGTGCCAGTCTTCGACAGATTCTGCGCGCCCCGCGGCCTACCGTGACGCCTTCGAGACCGAGGACGAACGGAGACCGACCCGATGACTCCCCGCCGCTGGCTGCGGCACTACCCGGCCGGCGTGCCGGCCGAGATCGACGTCACGCGTTACCCGTCGCTGGTGGCGCTGTTCGACGAGAGCTTCGCGCTGTACCGCGACCGCACCGCGTACGTGCTGGCCGGGCGCAGCATGAGCTTCGGCGACATCGATGCGATGTCGCGCGCACTCGCTGCCTGGCTGCAGGCGCAGGGCATCGCGCGTGGCGACCGGGTCGCGATCATGCTGCCGAACCTGCTGCACTATCCGGTCGCGGTCGCCGCGGTGCTGCGTGCCGGTGCGATCGTCGTCAACGTCGACCCGCTGGACACGGCGCGCGAGCTCGAGCACCGGTTGCAGGACTCGGGCGCGAAGGCGATCGTCGTGCTCGAAGCCTTCGCCGGCACGCTGGCGCAGCTGCGCGAGCGAACCGACCTGCGCCACGTGGTGGTCGCCAGCCCGGCCGATGCGCTGGCCGCGCCGCAGGCGCCGGCGGCCCCCGACGCCGGGCGCACCCGCTTCGGCGAGGCACTCGCTGCCGGCGCGGGGCTGCCGTTGCGTGCCGTGCCGGTCGGCCCCGAGCACATCGCCGTGCTGCAGTACACCGGCGGCATCACCGGCGTGAGCAAGGGCGCGGCGCTGCCGCATCGCGCGATCGTCGCCAGCCTGCTGTCGTCCGAGGCCTGGCTGCAGCCGGGGCTGAAGCGCCGGCCGATCAGCGGCCAGATGACGATCGTCTGCGCGCTGCCGCTTTGCCACGTGTTCGCCTTCGTCGGCTGCGGGCTGCTGGGGCTGCGCACCGGCGCGCTGAACATCCTGATCCCGAATCCGCGCGATCTCGGCGCGCTGATCCGCCAGCTCGAACCGTACAAGCTGCACGTGTTCCCGGCGGTCAACACGCTGTTCGACGGCCTCGTGCAGCACCCGGACTTCGCGCGGCTCGACTTCAGCGAGCTGTGCGTCAGCAACGGCGGCGGCATGGCGGTGCAGGAGGCGGTGGCGCGCAAGTGGCTGCAGGTCACCGGCTGCCCGATCGTCGAAGGCTACGGCCTGTCCGAGACAGCCTCCGGCGTGACCTGCAACTCCTGCGATTCCGAGACGTTCACCGGCACGATCGGCCTGCCGATGCCGGGCGTCGACATCCGCCTGCTCGACGACGAGGGCTACGACGCGGCGCCGGGCGAGCCGGGCGAGATCGCGATCCGTGCGCCGCAGCTGATGGCCGGCTACTGGCAGCGCGCCGACGAGACCGCGAAGGTCATGGTCGGCGAGGGCTACTTCAAGAGCGGCGACATCGGCGTGATGGACGGGCGCGGCTGTCTGAAGATCGTCGACCGCAAGAAGGACATGATCCTGGTCTGCGGCTGCAACGTCTACCCGACCGAGATCGAAGGCGTGGTCGCCGGGCACCCGAAGGTGCTCGAATGCGCCGCCTTCGGCGTGCCCGACGCGGGCAGCGGCGAAGCGGTGAAGCTCGCCGTGGTGCGCCGCGACGACTCGCTCGACGAGGCCGAGCTGCGCGCTTTCTGCCAGGCGCGGCTCACCGGCTGCAAGCGGCCGAGGTTCATCGAGTTCCGCGCCGAGCTGCCGAAGAGCAACGTCGGCAAGATCCTGCGCCGCGAGCTGCGCGACGCCGGCCGGGCGGGGGCCGCATGAGCGCGGCCGCGACCGCCAACCGCGGCGGCC